>JAZSMX010000140.1:0-11048 GCA_045536125.1 Eubacteriales bacterium
GCCACAAATGCGTTTTGCATTTGTGGCAGCCTATATTTGCTTTTTTCCTTTGCGGCTTTTTGGGGGATAAAGCGTACGTTTTAAATAATTCCCTCCTCCACGCATTTTTCGATGAACTCGACAAAAAGCGCGTTGGGCCACGGGAACCAGTCTCTTGTATAGTTTTCGGGATGATCCACATCAAAGCCCTCGTGAAGAAGTCCCGTACCCGCATCCGTGGACGAAATCATGCGGAGCAACTCACGCTTCTCTTCTCTGTCAATGCTCGTCAAGCCCTGCATGACAAGAGAAAGATGCCATACGTAATTGTCGGGAGTGTGGCGAGAGCCGATGCCGCGCGCATACCTGCCTTCAAAATAGAAGGGATTTTCCTTGCAAAGAAGGAAGCGGCGCGTGTTTTGATAGATCTCGTCATCGGCAGAGGCATACCCGATATAGGGGATGGACAGAAGGCTTGGCACGTTGGCATCGTCAATGAGCGAATAATGTCCCATACCGTCGGTTTCGCAAGCATAGATTTTCCCGTACGTTTCATGCTCGATGATACAGTACGTTCGAATGCCCTCGTCGATCTCTTGGCCAAGATCCCTGCACTCTTTCGCGAGCGCACTGTTGCCGCAAACCGTCTCCAGCATCTCTGCCATGTATCCCAAAACCACCACCGCAAACATTTCGGAGGCGGTCAGATATCCGTAGGTACAGCCGTCGTCGCTCGGACGGAAGGCGCACCACGTCATTCCCGTGTAGGCGACGGGAGAGCCCATTCCGTCTCCCGGGATGGTATCCCACGGAACGGGAGGATTCGGACGGATGAAACGGTAAGGAGACTGTTCCATGTGGTGCTGCTCCACGCGCCAAACGTCCACAATAATACGCGCGGTATCCTCCAGCATCTCACGGATCAATCCCGTATTTCCCGTTTCCTTCCAGTAAAGGTAGAGAAGTCTGATCGGATAACAAAGCGAATCGATCTCGTATTTTCTTTCAAACACCCACGCGTTCTGCAAGGGCAGATCGTCAATGTGTCCGTTTCCGTTTGCCGCGCGGTTGAAGGCGTTGGCATACGGATCGATGGCAATGCAGCGAAGCTGGCGGCGCAAAAGTCCCTCAAGAATCTGTGCTACCGTAGGATCCTTCGCCAAGGTGACGTAATGCATCACCTGTGTGGTGGAGTCTCTCAGCCACATGCCGGGAATGTCTCCGACAAATCCGAAATACGTACCGTCCTCACAAAGATCCATGACCGTGCGGATGGTGGTCAGAAAGCCGTTTTCGTAAAGACGCGCAAGCTGCGGATGCTCCTTGAGACGCTCACGGTAATCGGCAACGCGCGAAAGCATCGCCTGTGGAGGATTCTCTGCCCAAACAAGATTGTATTCATCCTTGACACGGATCAAACGATCCTCGCAAAGCATAACGATGTCGTCAAGCCCAAACGGGACTGACTGATACTCCGCAACAAAGTCGGGAGCCGTGCCGCCCTTCCATTGCCCACGCAAGGTGAAGGAACGAGGATTCACGCGCTTTTCACGATTCTGAATATGGAACGGACCGAACGTATTTCCAAGTCTTGCGTGAAGAACGATTCTGATTTCGTTTTTCCCGATGACAAGCAAATCGCTGACGTCCTTCTTGGTATCCAGTACAATATCCGTCCTCAGACCGTTGATATAGACCTCGGCAACAAGGAATCTTCCGCAAAGGGAGAGAATTCTTTCTCCGTGACCGTCATAGCTGTAAAATCCGTCAAGGGTGACACAGCCGCCAAAGAAGGGATACCCTTTCTTCGAAAAATCCACGGGGAGAGACGGAAGCTCACGGCGCGCACAGATCGCAAAGCTCTCATCAAGAACAAAATCGCCCTTGACAAAAACGTTTTCGATGTGCGTATCGTAATAAAGACAGTTTCTGAGGCTCTCGGTCGCCATGGGATCAAAGAGAGCAAACGAAACACCGTCGTGCTGGTAATAACGGACCTTATATACAAAGCGGTTTTCGCCCACCTTCACGGCATCGGTCACGTCCGCCACCGCAAAATTGACGTCAAACGAGCTTTGCTCAAACGTAAGCGGCACTCCGTTGAGAGTCAAGTCGGAATAATTCCCCTTCTCCATCGTAAGCGTAAGCGGCATCCGATCCTTGACACTAAAGCTCTGCTCGATCCAAAGATCACCTTGATAGTCGGCACGCAAAAGATCCTCAAAAATGCGTTGCAGAGGTAACCGCTCACCAAACCGTTCTCCGTCGTAAGAGAGCCGCCCCTCGTCGCATACCAACTGATTTTCGGTCATGTGGGTGACGTGGAATCTCGGAAGCATCGGTTCTTCATAGTAATTCTTGGCGGGCGCCCCCGCGCTCTCATCGCGCATCAGAATCAGACTCTCCCCTGCCGAGAGCGTCATCCGATCATTGACCGCGCGTGTTTTGAGCGTCAGCAGATCCAAGGCGACGTAATGCTGTGCAATCCCTTGCGACGTATACGTTCCCTCGCGATTGTCAAGGAGATTGTTGATCAGGATAAAATCGCCCAACTCACCGCGACGCGAGGTCATTTCCAATTCTCCGTCCACGCACTTAAAGCGAATCCCCGCATCCGCGATCAATTCGTCAAGCGTCATGTTGGAGGGAATCCTTACCTGTGTGGGAACGCCGTCCACATATCGGGGGTCTCCGAGAGAAACAAGGCGTCCGCGATAGCCCTCAAGCAACGAAAGCGTTTGAGAAGAAACCGTGGTCATTTGGGGAAGCAGAACGGTATGGTAGGTGCGCTTCCCAACTCTCAATGTGTTCCCCTCGACAGAGCCGTGGCGTGCAAGGATCGATTCATCCGCCAAATGATAGCGGATACCGTTTTTGCGGAAGGTCTTGTAAAGCAGCTCTTCCAACGCAGCCTCTACCTCGCCCCGATACTCACCGTACAGATAATCCGTGTAGACCGAGCGCAACGGATGGATGACAAGCACGTCCACGTCCTCCTCGGTATTTCCCACAAGATACCCAAGTCTTGTAAAATATTCGTTGAATTCTCCAAACTGCTCAAACCAGTTCCCTTGACGCGAAAAGACGGGCGGATGGTCGCTCTTCCCTTGCGCTGCAAGAGAATACGGAAACAGGTGCTGACACATCAGATTGACTCCGTGGAAATATTGGAACTCCGCACCGCTCTTCAATTCCGCAGGCGTCGCGTCATGTCCGCAGCAGGCGAAGGTTTCCGTGAGAACACGGCGAATTCCCAGCTGGCTTGCCACACTTCCGATCTGTGTCGCCATCAGAGTGCTTAAGTGATTCTTTTCAAGGCAATCGATCCCCGGAACGTGTTCGTATTCGTAAGTGGGCATCACGCCCGCGCCGCCTGCCATCTGACAGTACAAGCCGTTCTCCTCCACGCTGTGTCCCGTCAGCATACAGTGATGCTCCTCGCACCAATCGTAAAGACGCTTATAAAAGTTTTCGGTATACAGACGGTTCAACAGCGTATAATACCGCACACGGAAAGGAATTCCCACCTCATCTCTTGTAAAGAGATAAGCAAGTCCTTCCCTGATATCACTTCCGTACGCTTCACGGTATGCCGCCTCCGCCACGGGACTGTAAGGGGTTGCCCAACGGTAATACTGCGGCTCATCCGTGAAAAAACCCGCCAGCTCACGTCCGAAGCTCTCCGAAAATCGTTTGTAATATTCCTCATGCGTTTCCTCGATGAATGCCGACACCACTTGCGGATTGAGAACGTCGGTGTTCGCGGGGCTGTAATGGCGGTACACACAATGGTACTCCGTCACTCCCTCGGCATCCGATGAAAGAAGCGAAAATCCCTTCTCGTTTTTTTCGTAGCACGCAAATGCTTCCGCGTCAAAATGATCCTTGACCTCATAAGTGAGATACTGTGCCAAAAATTCTTTTTTGGAAAGGAGCTTACCGCCAACAAATCCGCTGGGCCATCCGTTTTCATCATAGATCCACGCTTCCATACCAAGATTCCGTGCTTTATCAAGGCACGCTTTGATACACGAAAACCATGTTTCACCCAGATACTCATCCTTAAGACCGATGCGTGCATGCATGATAAAGCCACCCATACCGCACGCCTTCATATCCTCGATTTGCCGCATCAGCTCATCGATCTCCAACGTATTGTTCCAACTCCAGAACGGAATGGAGCGAAATTCCTTCATATCTCCCGAAAACGCACGTTCCAGTCGTGTAACGTTTGATGCTTCCATAAAAAATCCCTCCTTCAAAGAGCATATTCTTGATCTCTATTTTATCACATCCAACCGACAAAGTAAATAGATTTCAAAAAATCCGTCGCTCCGATTTCGTTTTTTTCATGCGTTCTATTGCATTTTCCGCGACCTTATGATAAAATGGAATACAATGTAACGCAAATCACTCGGAGGCATTTTATGAACTGCACCATGTACACGAACTTCGCACAAACCGTCCGCCGTGACGGAATTGAGCGTGCGGCAGAACGCGCAAAGGAATTGGGATTTTCTTCGGTGGAATTTTTTGAGTTTATCGCTCCTACGTGGGAACCCGTCGTCAAGGATCGCGAGAGCGCAAAGCAAATGAAACGGGTCTTGGACTATTACGGACTGAAGGTTGCGTGTTATTCGGTCGCCACCACTCTTTACGTAGACGGAATGACACCCGACACCGTGACGGATGCGGAACGCGGACTGTATCACTACGCGGAATTGGCTCAAGAGCTCGCCTCTCCCTTCTTGCATCACACCTTGATCATGGACCACATTCAAGACAGGCTTCCCTTCGATGAAGCGCTCCGTCTCATCGTTCCCACCGCCGTGCGCGTTGCAAAGCATGCTCACGCACTTGGAGTTCGGTGCATTTATGAGGATCAGGGACGCTTTTTTAACGGTGTCCAAAAGTTCGGTGAGTTTTTCCGTGCGGTAAAAGCGGAATGCCCTTACGTGGGTGTTTGCGGAGATACGGGAAACATTCTCTTCGTCGACGAATCTCCCGTTGAATTTTTCAAAACCTACATCAATGATATTCTCCACGTGCACGTCAAGGATTACACTCCGACCGAATTGACCGAATCCAGCCCCGACTGGAGCATTTCCCCCAAGGGCGCGGTTTACGCAGAATGCGCCATCGGCACGGGCTGCATCGATCTTTGCTCTTGCTTCGAGATCTTAAAGGATGCAGGCTACAAGGGTGCCTTCGGCTTTGAAAACGGTCCTATAGAGGAATATGAGATCGGTGTCAAAAACGGTCAGGCTCTCCTTGCCGAATATTTTTCCGATTAAGATAAAAATCAAAAATTTTCCAAAAAAGCCTGCCGCTGAGCATCACAAGTCAGCGGCGGTTTTTTTGTGTCATTTTTTCTTTTTCCGCATATCCTACTCTCTGTCGGCATAGGCTATAGCACAGAAAAACAGGAGGATCTTACCTATGAAAAACCAATCCACGGAGCTGATGCAATCGCAAAGCCAGAACAAGGTCAAATCTTTTATAGAAAAGGTCGGCAAAAGAAATATCATCATTGCCTGTGCGGTCCTTTTGATCGGTGCGGCGGTATGGCTCAACTTCATTCTTTTTGCAGGCGGAACAACGGGAGGATATGACGGCTATGATCAACCCAGTGGCAACATTTCCGACAATCTCGGAAATTCGGGAGGCACGGACAGCAGCGGCAACCAAAGCACCGACACCGGCACGGAGGACACTTATTTTTCCGCAACGCTCGTCAGCCGTCAGCGCGCACGTGACGAGGCACTTGAGGTGCTCCAATCTGTGGTTGATAACGTAGATGCCAGCGAAGCCATGAAGACCGAAGCACTTGCGGGCATTTCCGCGATCGCAGAAGAGATTCAGAAGGAAGCCAACATTGAGTCCCTCATTCTTGCCAAGGGATTTGAAAAATGCGTGGCAGTTCTCAACGGCGACACCGCAAGCATCGTTGTCAGCGCAGACGATCTTCAGGTAGCACAGATCGCACAGATCAATGCCATTGTCTATGAGCAGGCAGGAATCGCTCCCGCCGGTGTTACCATCATCAAGAAGTAATTTCATCGAAAAGAACAGACGCGACCGTCGAAAAAACGACGGTCGCGTCTGTTCTTGAATACTCAGAGCTTCGGTGTTTTTGCAAGGCTCGCTTCGATCTCGCAATCCTTCGGAGCATAGTCCGTCATCACACCGTTATGGAATTTTTCATAGGACATCATATCAAAATATCCCGTACCGGTCAAGCCGAAGACGATGTTCTTGCTCTCGCCCGTTTCACGGCACTTGATCGCCTCATCGATCGCAACCTTGATGGCATGGGAGCTTTCGGGTGCGGGAAGGATTCCTTCGATGCGCGCGAAATATTCAGCCGCCTCAAAGACCTCGGTCTGCTTGACGCTGCGTGCTTCCATCAAGCCTTCGTCATAAAGCTCGGAGAGCACAGAGCTCATACCGTGATAGCGAAGTCCGCCCGCATGCGTTGCGGCGGGAATAAAGCCGCTTCCCAGCGTATACATCTTGGCAAGAGGACAAACTCTGCCCGTGTCGCAATAATCGTAAACGTACTTTCCGCGCGTCAGGGAAGGACAGCTTGCAGGCTCTACCGCGATGAAATGATAATCCGCTTCACCGCGCAGCTTCTCGCCCATAAAGGGAGCAATCAAGCCGCCAAGGTTCGATCCGCCGCCGGCGCATCCGATGATGATATCTGCCTTCACGCCGTATTTATCCAATGCCGACTTGGTCTCCATACCGATCACAGACTGATGAAGCATCACCTGAGAAAGCACGCTTCCAAGCACGTAACGGTAGCCCTCGCGTGAGGTCGCCGCCTCGACTGCCTCAGAGATCGCGCAACCGAGACTTCCCGTAGTTCCGGGGAATTCCGCAAGGATCTGACGTCCGACCGCGGTGGTTTCCGAGGGAGAGGGAGTCACGTCCGCGCCGTAGGTACGCATGACCTCGCGACGGAAGGGCTTCTGCTCATAGGAGCACTTGACCATAAAGACCTTACAATCCAAGCCGAAATAGGAGCACGCCATGGAGAGTGCGGTTCCCCACTGCCCCGCACCCGTTTCGGTGGTAACGCCCTTGAGCCCCTGCTGCTTTGCATAGTATGCCTGTGCAATGGCAGAATTGAGCTTATGGCTTCCGCTGGTATTGTTTCCCTCAAACTTGTAGTAAATATGCGCGGGAGTACCGAGCTTCTTTTCAAGACAGTACGCACGCACCAAGGGCGCGGGACGGTACATCTTGTAAAAATCGATGATCTCACGGGGAATCGGAATATAGCGGTTCGTATCGTCCAGCTCCTGCTTGACAAGCTCATTGCAGAACACCTTCGACAACGCTTCCTCGGTGATCGGCTGCATCGTTGCGGGATCAAGAAGCGGTGCGGGCTTTATCTTCATATCTGCGCGGACGTTGTACCAGTCTCGCGGCATTTCGCTCTCTTCCAGATAGATTTTGTAAGGAATTTCTTTTTGTGACATAATTCTTTCTCCTTTCGAAGCAAACGCTTGATAACAAAATAAAAACGCCCCATTATCCAAGGGATAATAGGGACGAACATAGCCGTGGTGCCACCCTTTTTGAAACGTACGTTTCCACTCTTGCATACCAACATATGCGTCGCCCACGGTAACGGGAGCGCCCCGTCGAAGCCTACTCCGACCAATGCCGTTTCGGTTCGCCCTCGAAAGCCCATTCGCAAAGCCGTACCTACCGCGATCTCACCGTCCGCAGCTCTCTTGGAAGCACGTTCGCCTTGTTACTCTTCTTTCTCTTCGGTTTTTTATAAGTATAAACCTTTTTTTGTCGATTGTCAATAGTTTTTTTGATTTTTCCTTTTTTTGTTCAAAAGAATACGGCTGTTTTCCACCGTCGGTCAAAAACAGCCGCTCTTTTTTGAATGCATCAGATCCGAGGAATCTCAAGTGCCGTGCCGCCAAGCACGGAGGATTCATGCGCGATGATCCCGGGGAGAGACATGCGAATTCCGAGATCAACGTCAATGGGAGGCTTTGTATCGTTGAGAATACAATCGATAAATGCCATCATCATTTTCTTGTCAGCGCCACCGTGACCGCTTTCCTCTTCCCCTTCGAATTTCAGCGTCACGGGAATTTCGATTTTTTCATCGATCGATCCCGGAACTTCGGAAAGCCGCGCAAAGGAATGTGCTACCTCAAGAGGCTTTGTCTGATCTGTCTCAATGCTTCCGCGTGTTCCCATGATACGGTAATTATGATCTGCCCCTGCATAAACGTCAAAGGTGATCAGAATGCGGATCACAGCCCCCTTTGCCGTCTTGAACAGTGCCACTCCGTTTTTCTGAGTACGGTACGGATTGTATACAACGTCGGGTGTCATACAGGAAACACTGACGCACTCATCGTCCATAATATAAAGAAGAGGACCTAAATTGTGCGTAAGATATTTGATGGAGGGATTGAAGGATCGCCAATGCTCCTTCGGATAGTCCTCCTCTTTCATCTCGCGCCAGTCACGGGAATGGATGTACTCACTTTCGGCATAGATCGCCTCTCCAAGCTTTCCCTCGTCGTACATCTGCTTCCACATTTGAATGAATGCCCAATAGCAACAATTCTCACCCGCCATGTACTTCAATTCGGGATGGGAGAGGACTGCCGCCTTCAATGCCCTTGCCTCCTCCAAGCTATTGACCGTGGGAATCTCGCTGATGACGTGCTTCCCCGCATCCAGTGCGCGAATGACATACGGAGCGTGACAAATCGCATCGGTTGCAATAAAGATTGCATCGAAGTCCCCCTCTTTGATCATTTCCTCAAAATCATAGTAGACAGAAACGCCGCCAAATTCCTTCTCTTCAAGGTATTTCACCGTTTCGTCCACCAATTGCAGATTGCGGTCGCAGATCGCCGTCACCTTTACGGAAGGCTCAAAAAGTATGTCTTTCATCACGTAAGAGCCTCTGCCAAGACCCACAATTCCAAGCTTTACAACCTTCTTTTCCATAATCCTCTCCATTTTTCAGTACTGATATTTTCACATATTCAACAGAATGAGAGCGATCGCGCCCACCGCGACACCGATGACCTGACGCACAAGGAAGTGATCCTTGAAGATCGTCTTGGAAAGGAGAAACGAAAATATAATTTTGACACCCGCACGGATGGGCGAGGACAGAGAGAGCGGCATCATGGTATTAATCATCAGCCCCATCATATTCGTAGCTCCGTTCGACAGTCCCGACGCGGCGGCATAAAGTCCGCCGTGGCGCAGGATATAAAGCATGTCCTTGCCGTCGCGCACCACTCCGACCGAAAGAAGCACCAACGCGGAGATTGCCAACGTGATGATCATATATTCGTTCGAGCAACGGTCGTCAAAAGCGATCTGCTGCATTCTGTTAAGCACACCGAACATGCCGCTCCCAACCAAGGAAAGACCGATGCAAACTCCCCACTTGAGAGAAGCGCGCTTCCCTTCCTCACCTGTCGAAGCCCCTCGTGTGAGAAAAAGTGAGAGCATCACAAGAGAAAGACCGATGTAGGTCAGCGGAGATGCCGTCTGCCACTCCCCAAGAAACACAAGACCGTAAACGATGGAAAACACACCCGAATAGGAAAGGATCAGCATCGAAATGACAAACGGACCGCACCCCAGTGCCACGTAGGTCAAAAGGGATGCCGCGCAAAAGAAAATGCCCGAAATCACCGCATATGTAAAAATTCCGTTCGGGAAACAGAATCCGTCACCCTCCACAAGCACTCTTCCCACGAAAAAGAGCATGGAAAAAAGAGAAACGATTCCCGTAAAAAGGAAGCCGCCCTTTTTGTGCTTTGTATTGTATTTTTTGATCAAAAGCCCTTCAATCAGTCCGGTCATCCCGGAAAGAAGGATCAACACCGCAGCCATGTAACACAAACGCCCCTTTGATTTATTCTCATCATAAGGATATCACCACCTTTGATTTTTGTAAATGGATTTTTTCGTTTTTTCCATGAAAAAAAGCCGTTTGCAATTGACAAAAGAAGAAAAGCGTGCCATAATATAAAAAGATCCAAGCACTATTTTTTCGATACGTGAGGTAGGTATGTCGGACAGTATTTGCAAATTCATCCCCGCAAAAAATCCGACGGGGGACATTAAAACCGTTCATTTTGTGTACGAATCGGATTTTCACACCTTGAAGCAGCCCTTTCTCCGTCCCATCTATTACGCACATCTTGTCACTGACGGAAGTGCGAAAATGACCTGCGTAGGGAAAGAATTCACCCTTGAAAAAGGGACGCTGTTTTTTATTTTTCCCGCCATTCCCGTCAGCATTGTGGGGAGTGATGACTTTAAGTATATGTACATCAGCTTTATGGGTTCTACCGTTCCATCCTTACTTGAGGAATTGAGGGTGAATAAGGACGCTCCGACCTTCCCCGACTTTGCTCATCTGATTGATTTCTGGATGAGTTCTTTGGTTCGCCTTGACGAGAAAAACGCAAATCTTCTCTCCGAGGGGGTTCTTCTTTATACCCTTTCCTATCTTAATTCCCGTGAAGAATCCAAAAAAGAAGCAGATGCCCAAAACCTATTTCATATGCTTGTAGACTATATCGACAGCAATTACCGAGATCCGGACCTCTCCTTAAAAAAGCTCTCTACAATCTTTTCCTATACCGAAAAATACATCTCTCATCTTTTTAAAAAGCATATGAACATCGGGTTTATCCTCTATCTGAACAACCTCCGTCTCCGTTACGCCACCGAACTGATTTCAAGCGGTGTCACCTCGGTCTCCGAGGTTGCCGTTAGATGCGGCTACCGTGATCCCCTTTACTTTTCAAGAATCTTCAAAAAAAAGACGGGATGCACACCGACGGAATACGGAAAAAAGAACCGATAAAATGCTACTGATGTTAAAAGGGGCTGTCACATTTGACGAGAACGAAAAAGCCCGTGGGAAAAAGAAAAAAGCCCCGTTTTCCGGAAGAATCGGAAAATGAGACAGGAATATGTTGAATTTCTTCGAAATTCTCCAAAATATTACGGGCTAATTCTTGCGCCGAATTCGGGGCTCGACGTACCTTTGTACG
>JAZSMX010000091.1:0-5323 GCA_045536125.1 Eubacteriales bacterium
TGCACGGGACTTGCGAATATTACGGTAGCAAACGGAAACACAGCTTACAAGGCTGTTGGAAATTGCTTGATTAAAATCGAAAGCAAGGCCTTGATTTTGGGGTGTAGAAATTCCGTGATTCCGACTGACGGAAGCGTGACGAGCATTTACTCTGATGCGTTCTACGGATGCACGAGTCTTACGAGCATCACGATTCCTGAAAGTGTCAAGAGCATTGACTCTTATGCGTTCTACGGTTGCACGGGACTTGCGAGTATCACGATTCCAGAGTGTGTGTCGAGCATTGGCTCTTCTGCGTTCTCCGGTTGCACGGGACTTGCGAATATTACGGTAGCAAACGGAAACACGACTTACAAGGCTGTTGGAAATTGCTTGATTGAAATCGAAAGCAAGACCTTGATTTTGGGGTGTAAAAATTCCGTGATTCCGACTGACGGAAGCGTGACGAGCATTGGCGATTATGCGTTCTCCGGATGCACGAGTCTTACGAGCATCACGATTCCCGAGTGTGTGACGAGCATCGGTAGTGGGGCGTTCGCAAATTGCAAGAGCCTCTCTTCGGTTACCTTTGTCCGTCCGGACGGGTGGACGGCAGATGGTACACCTCTTTCTTCAACCGACCTTTCCGATCATGCCACGGCGGCAAGGTATTTAACAGAAGCGTACCGCTTTGATGACTGGCGACGCAGATAAACGAATGAAAACAAAAAACACGGGCACGGATGCGGTTTTGCATCCGTGCCCGTGTCATTGTTTATGTTTTACCCCTTCACGCGGTCGAAGGCGAAGATGCGGAAGTCGTTGGGGTCAAGGCTGCGAGCGACGGCGATGGAGGCTTCTGCCTCGTCGCGCTTGCCCTTGCCGAGAAGTGCGAAGGCACGAAGGATGTGACCGTCGCGGAGGTTGTTCTTTTCGATGTCGTATTCGAAGGGCATGGGGGAGGGAGAGCCGACACCGTAATAGGTGCGGAGATCCTTATTGACGATGAAATTGTCGGCAACGCGGAGCATTTCGTCAAGCACCTCGTGGGCTTCTTTATCTCTCTTCAATTCAAGAAGCGCGAGGGCGCGGAAGAGCGAGAGCTCGGAGACGGCTGCCTTATAGATTGCCGCTTCCTCGTAAGCACGATTTGCGTCCTCTGCCTTGCCCATCTTTTCGTAGAGCTTTGCAAGGTAGTAGAAGATGTGTGCCTCCTGGTTGAAGAAGGTCTTGGCTTCTCCGTAGGACTTGGGCATATTCACACCGTTTTTGAAGATCGCCTCGGCTTTGTCAAGATCTCCCGCTTCGGTCAATTCCTTGCCGTAGAGGGTGTGCATCCATGCGTGCTGCTTGGTGAGTTTTCCTTCGCCGCCCTCATAGATGTGGAATCTCTTTCTTGCCGCCATGTCGATCGCTTTTTGGAAGTCGCCCGTTTGGGAGATGAGGGTGAGCTGATCCAGGTAGCAGTCGTCGCGCTCGGCAAGGAGCGCGGGATATTGCTCGTAAACGGCAAGGCGCTCTTCGATGGAGCAATTGGTGTTCTTGAGAAGCTGCTCGTACTCCAGAAGCAGTCTCGGATCGTCGCCCTTGAAGCGGAGAGCCGCCTCCATCGCTTCTCTTGCGCGGACGGCATCTCCTGCCTTATCGAAATAGTAAAGGGAGAGATTTCTGAACGCCTTTCCGTGGGTGGGATCTGCCTTGACGCATGCTTCCCATGCGTTCTTTGCGTCCTCGTAGCGGAATTTATCGTAGTAGAGACAGCCGAGGTAATAGAATGCGTTCGCGCCCGCGTTCTCCGCATCCGTTGCAAAGGAGAGCACGAGGATGTCCTCAAGACGGGAGGGGAAGCAGTAGCCCGTGGGGAGCGCGTTGGCTGCCGCGAGCGATGCCGAAGCATCTCTTCCGAGGCGGGACTCAAGATATGCGCGGTAGAAGTGGACCATCGGATAGCTCTCGTCGGCAAGCTTCAGAGCATCCAAAGCATCCCCGTAAAGTCCTGCGCGCAGATAATCCACGGCAACGTCGATGAGGTTTTCCGCCTTGCATCGGAACTGGGCAAGCTCCTTTTCGTTGTCCTCGTAGTGGGACAGCTCGATCTTTGCAAAGAGATCCAGCAGGTCGTCCTTGGCATTCTCGCGTGCGAGCGCTGCGGCACAGTCGCAGCCAAGGTGACGAAGGATCGCCGCCTTGAGGTTTTGCGCCTTGGTGTGTCCCTTGTTCAGCCCCAAGGATTCATCCAGCTTGGCGATGGCTGCCGTGTATTCGCCCGCCTTGCAGTCAAGGCAAGCCAATTCGTAAAGCGCGGGGGAGCGGTGAGTATAGTTCCAAGCCGCGCGGTAGAGCGTGTCATAGGCTTCCTTATCTCTTCCGAGATAAGTGAGTGCCACGCCGCGCAGATAGAACGCCTCGGTGTCGGTGGGATGCTGATTGCGAGAGGTCAATCTCTTGATGGCGACGTCACAGTAGGCGACGCACTTTTCAAATTCGCCGTTCTTGAGAGAGAGGCGCGCCATGGAGGTGTTGCAGCGGATGTCGCCAGCATCGCGACGGATGCCCTCAAGATAATAGTCCTCGGCGCGGTAGTTGTGCTGCTTGTACTGCTCCAGATGGTAGCCGTTGATGTAAAGCTCCTCGACGGTGGGAATCTCCGAGGGGCGCTTGACGGGCTCACGCACATCGATGGGGGACTTTTGTCCTCTTCTGTAGGGCGTGTAGGAGACCAACTCCTTGCCGCATGCGTCGGTAAGGCTCACGGTGACGTCCTCGAAGGGAACACCGTCAAGGGCGATCGTCTTGAGATAAGCGGTCGTGGGCTCCATGTCCACTTTTTCGGTGTAGAGAAGCTTCTCCGAGGTAGAAACGCGTACGGTTGCTCCTTGGAACGTGCCCGTGACGTTGAAGCCGAAGAAGAGATCCGTTCCTCTTTGCTCCATGTTCAAGGCTGCGTCGATGGAAGCGTTTTTGACCTCGCCGATCTCGCGGATGGGATACCAGTACTGCTCAAATTCGCGCGTTTCGTAGGGAGCGAGCCACGTAAAGTCGGGCTGGTTGTCCGTGTAGACACCCGTCATCAGCTCGATGTAAGGACCGTTTTTGTCGGTGAGGTTGGAGCACCACATGTCACCGAAGTCTCCGATGCCCCAGTGCCACATCTTCTTACCGGGGGAGATGTGATGGTTTGCGACGGTGGCGATGCCCTTATTGATTCCCGTATCGTAGCCCGCGATGAAGTCCATGTCGGACTGCCCCTGGGAGATGAGATAGGAGGAGGGAACCTTGACGGCATCGTAACGGGAAAGGTCGGTGCCCTCCCCGAAGTTGTAGGGACGTGCGGTCTTGTAGACGCCCTTTGCGATGGGCCACTCAAGAACCGCGCGGCGGTCATGGTCGTTTACCCACTCACAGTCGGGGGGGAAGACCGTGCGATAGTCGTTGTTCACGGGAACGGCAAGGTTTGCCCACCACATGAAGAGCTGGGGAAGGGAGGTGCGGTTATAGACGCGAACCTTTGCCTTGATGTAGCTTCTGCCCGCATCCACGGTGATGCCCGCCATGCCCTTCTGACGGTTCATGGGCTCGACCTCACCTGTCCATACGGTCTTGGAGCCGTCCGCGCCCTCTTCGATCACCGCCTCAAGAGGCATATAGGTGGTGGGGCGATGGTGCTGGGGCCAGTTGAATTCAATACCGCCCGAGATCCAAGGTCCTGCGATGCCGACGAGTGCCGGCTTGACGACCTCGTTGTAATAGATGAAATCGTAGTTTGACACCTTGTCAAATCCGCGCAGAATCTTTCCGCCGAGGGCGGGAACGACCTGGGTTTTGACATATTCGTTTTCAATGGTATAGACCTCGTAATCGACGTCGGTTTTTTCGTCACTGATCCCGTCGGAATAGGGGATGGGATAAATTCTTCCCGACGCGCCCTGATACGGCTTGTTCTCGAAGAACATGGGAAGATCGTGTGCCGCCTTGGGAACGTAGGTGGGAATGGCTTGCGTTTTTTTCTCGACCAATACTTTTTTCATTGACATACCTCCGAAAATGTGGTAAGATTGAGAATACAGAGTGATTCATCGTGATCTATTGTATCACGCAACGCGCATTTTTTCAAGACGGAGTTCCGTGCGCTTTTTTCACAGATTTTTACACGGGGAGGGATGCTTGTGTACGTGCTGGCGGAGTCGGACTACAGATCCACACACTGGTATGAACGGATTTTGACGCCCTTGAAGGCAGAGGCAAGGCGGAAAAGAATCGCGCTGTTTGAATGCGAGAGCATCGACTTGCTCCCCGCGGAGGAGAGCTCTGTCTTTTTGCTGGGCGGCAGCGAGCGGTGGATCTATGAAACGGTGCGTTCTCTTCAGGCGCGCTCTTGTCATCCGATCCTACTCAACGAGGTGGACGACGGCTGTGTTTCGGGGCGGCTCTCCAGGGTGCGGAGCGATTACGGCTCTTTGGCGGCAAGGCTTTGCCGTGGGGGAGCGCGGTGCGCCTTTTACGGTGTCAATCCCGCCTCCGCCTCGGATTTGTCGCGGCGCGCGGCATTCCTTTGCGTCAATCCCATGGGCGAGGTCTTTGAAAACCGCGGCTCTCTTGCGGACTGCTTCGAACGCTTTTTCGAACGCCATCGCTCCCTTCCCTTTGACACGGTGCTTTGCACCAACGATTTTGCCGCCGCATCTCTTCTTTGCCATTTGAGAGAGCGGCAAGACGCGGGGAGCGTATCCGTCGTGACGCAGGCATCGGGCGCGCTTCTTTCGTATTTTCCCACGGTGCGGACGGCGCGGCTTTCGCCCGACGCGGTTGCCGCGGCAGCGTTTGAAATCTTTGATTGCCAAAGGGCGCATCCCGATTTTCTCGGTGTTCAGGTTTCCCTGGAGCTTTCTCTTCCCGAGGAGGGGACACTGTACGAGCGCATCGGGGACGCGCGGGAGGATTTTCCCTCGGAGCAGTTTTACAGAGATCCCGAAATGAGCGAATTGCTGCGGTTGGAGCGGCTTCTGTCCTCCCTGGACGAGACCGACCGCAAGATCTTAACCCTCATTGAGCGGGATGCCTGCGATATCGGTGAGGAGGCGTTCCTCTCGGACAACGGTGTCAAATACCGCATCAAGAAAATGAAGCGGCTGTGTGGGGTGGAATCCAAACGGGAGATCCCACCGCTTCTTGAAAAATACGGAATCCGACTGTGAGACATTAAAAAGGGGCTGTCCTGAAAACCAACAATAGCCACAAACAAAAAAGAGCATAACAAAAAAGCAAGCCTCGAAATAGAGCTTGCCGATCGTGTTATGCAAAAAAAGCAATCAAGAAAGCGAAACCGAAAATCCTAACTTTTCGA
>JAZSMX010000004.1:0-9681 GCA_045536125.1 Eubacteriales bacterium
CTCAAATTTTCAATTTGAGACACCCCCATCCTCAATGAGGCGGTCAGATTCAGTCGTAAAGTGCCGAATGTGAGCGTCCTTTTTATTTCAATGAAGTATTAATCTGCAGCGCCTGCAACATTGACGGTTGCATTCAACAGAGAGTTATTTCCTTTCGCAATTTCAGCCGCGAAAGCAGTCCACGTTGCTTCATCCATCGCAGAATTCACGGTCACAATCTTAGCGCACTGAAGGAATGCATTCTTCTGAATCTCCTCAAGACTTGCGGGAAGTGTAACGGTGACAAGCTCGGAGCATCTTTCAAAGGCGGATGCGGAAATCACGGTAACACCTTCGGGAATGGTGATGCGCGTCAGTCCCGTATTCTTTTCAAATGCTCTCTCACCGATGGCGGTGACAGTGCCATCCGTGGGAATCACGGAAGACTTGCATCCAAGAACAAGCGTTTTGCTCTCTGTTTCAATCAGGCAATTGCCTGTTGCAGTATATATCTCATTGCCCTCTGCCACGGTGATCGTGGAAAGCGCGGACATACCGGTAAACGCGGAAGCACCGATGGTAGTAAAGGTTGTGGGGAAATTGAGTGCCGTAATCGCCTTGCAGCTTTCAAACGCCTCTGCTTCAACCGTCGTCAAGCCTTCGGAGAAGGTCACAGTCGCAAGAAGACCGCAGCTGTAAAACGCCTTTTCACCAATCGTAGTAACACTTGCCGGGATCGCAATTGCAGTCAAAGCATCACAACCCTTGAACACGGATGCTTCCAGCTTCTCAATGGCAATTTCCTCTGCAAACGTAACCGTTGCAAGCTTTACGCAATCGGCAAATGCAGCCTCCCCGACCGTCTTTACCGTCGCGGGAATTTCAATCGCCTTCAGCGCAGGACAAGCCTCGAATGCCGAAGCGCCGATCGCGTTCAGCTCTGTGGGGAACGTAACCGTCGCAAGAACCTTCGCTCCCTTAAAGCAACCCTCGCTGATCTCGGAAAGGGTGTCGGGAAGCACGATTGCCGTCAAGGCAACGCAATTTTCAAATGCATAAGCACCAACGGAGGTCAGCTCCTTGGAAAGTGTAATTTGGGAAAGCTTAGCACATCCGAAGAATGCCTTTTCCCCGATCGCTGTCACGGTATCCGGAATTACAAGAGACGTAAGGCCCGTGCATCCCTCAAAAGCAAAGGGTGCGATCTCGGTTACAGAACCGTCTGCGGGGATTTCAGAATCTCTGCATCCGGCAAGAAGAACGCCGTCCTTGATCAGACAGTTGCCAATAGCCGTATAAGCTTCATTTTCTTCCGCAACGGAAATGACCTTCAGTCTTGTACAGTTTGCAAAAGCGGCTTCTCCGATGGAAGCAACACTTGCGGGAATACCGATCTGCGTCAAATAAGCACAACCGTCGAATGCTCTCTCACCAATGGACAAAAGTGCTGCGGGCAACGTATTTGCCTCACCTTCCTCATCAGCGCTTCCGGCAAGGGTGAGCGTTCTGAGCTGCTTACACCCAAAGAACGCATTCTGACCGATGTATTTCAAGCTTTCGGGAAGTGTGAGCTCCTTCAAGGTGGTCACTTCCGCAAATGCAGAATCCGCAATACCGACCGTATCGTCCTTGAGCGTTTCCTCATCGGAATCGGATTTGAAATCGACAACCCACTTGTCAACGTAATACGCGCCACTCAAAGTTGTTTCGATGACGTCGTTGCTTCCCATGAAAGCATTTTCACGAACGACCGTTACACTTTCGGGAATGGTAAAGACACCCAACGTCGTGCAAGATGCAAAGGCAAGCGTGGAGATCTCCTTCAAGCCCTCACTCAAGGTAACCGTAGACAAAGCGGAGCAACCCTCAAATGCCTGTGCGGGAATCACCTCAACACCTGCAGGAATCTCGATCTCCGTCAAGGCAGAGCAACCCTTGAATGCCTTCTCACCGATGGTGGTCAGAGTAGACGGAAGCGTAATGCTCTCAACCGTCTTGTGACCTTCAAACAAGGAAGCGGAAAGAGCAACGACACCCTCGGGGATTCCGTAGGAGGTTCTTTCGCGGTCCTTCAGTTCTACCAGCGTGATATTCCCGTCCTCATCGGTTTCCTGCACAAACGCATCAATGTCGTTGGAAGGACCTTCGGGCTCTTCGGGCTCTTCAGGTTCTTCGCTCACCGATTCCTCAGAGGTTGCGGGCTCGGACGATACGCTCTCTTCGGTATCTTCCTCATCGCCGTCTGTCGGTTCCAGAGTACAAGCCGCCATGGAAACCAAGAGAAGAATCGCAAGAATCATTGACAAAATTCGCAGTTTCATAACATGCTCCTTTCATTTCCTCAAAATTTGTAAAGTTATCACGTCAGTGTAAATCGTCAGTAGGCATCTGTCAGTGACTTATTTCCACTGTCAATATCGATCTTTTTCCAAGCCGAAGCATCTCCCGCGTAGGAAACCTTTTCAAGCGCATCGCATTCGTAAAAAGCACCTTCACCGATCGAAGCAACGGAGGACGGAATCGTCACCTGCTTAAGAGACGTGCACTCTCCGAACGCATATTCACCGATCAGAGAAGCCCCCTCGGGAACGGAAATCGATGCAAGGGAGGAGCAAGCAAAGAATGCATACTCCCGAATTTCGGAAATCCCCTTTGGCAAATCCAAAGATTTAAGGGCGGTACAACGCGAAAACGCATAAGCCCCGATATTCTTTACAGAGTCGGGAAGCGTGATCTGTGTCACTTTTGAGCATCCCGCAAACACGGAATCCGCAATGCCCACAGTCCCCTGGCGCAAGGTCACCTTTTCAACGCTTTCTTCACAATCAACCGCCCATTCTCCGACGTAGGAAACCTGTCCCTCCGTTTCGATCAGCTGATCGCATCCGTTGAATGCCCCCAAGCCGACGGAAACGATTCCGTCATGGAATTCGATCGATACAAGATCGGCATATCCGCGGAACGCAGTACCGCTGATATGAGAAGCCTCTTTGGGGATCTTACACGAGGTAACGTTCTTTTTCTTGATGCCCGTGATCGTAATCACGCCATCATCCTCTGAATATTTGAAATCCTCCAACAGCTCCGCACAATGCGGATCGGGCTCTTCCTCCTCTGCTTCTTCAAGCTCCGACGAAACAGTCTCATCGACAGAATCGGCGCTCTCTCCCGTTTCCGCCTCTTCGTTTGAGCAAGCCACGAGAGAAACAAGAAGCAAGGATGCCAACAAGGCGGCAAAAATACGCATGCCCATAAGTACTCCTTTTTAATTTCAAAAGCGAAATCACACGGCAAAATACCGTTTTCTTCATTATAGCATTATATTTCGCATTTTGCAAGAGGATTTTTTTACATTTTGCACAATTTGTATGTTTTCAATAAAGAAATCAAAAATCAAGCATCAAACTCATCGACCGTTTTGGTGGTCACGTGAGGACATGCATCCCCAATCTCAAATCCGAAATCGTTCGGAGCAGCCCAACGGATGGCATTGGCAATGATCCTTTGCACGCAAGGGTGATAGTAAGCGCGACAGCTTTCATGACCGGGCTGGAAGTAGAACACCTTTCCCGCGCCGCGGTAGAAGGTAGCACCCGAGCGCATAATATGTCCATCCTCAAACCAACCTCCGAAAATCAGCTCATCGGGCTGAGGAATGAAAAAGGGCTCACTGTAAAGCTCCTCCGATTCGAGGAGAAAATGATCGGGAATTCCTGCCGCGATCTCGTGCGCGGGAAGCATGTTCCAAACGATCTCCTTTTGGTCTCTTCCCCAGGAAAGATTTCCGTTCGTACCGAGAATCGCCGCAAAGGGCTTGGACTTGTGTGCGGAATGAAGCGGAACAAATCCCATTTTTCCCGTGAAAACGCGATTTCGAATTTTTTCCACCAATTCGTTGCTGACCTCTCTGTGTGCCATATGTCCCCACCAAAGAAGAACGTCGGTATCCTCCAGCAATTCATCCGGAAGCCCTTGATCGGGATCGTCCAGGCAAGCGGTACGCACGTTCATATCCTCGTTCGTATCCAAAAAGCTCTTGATAAAGCCATGAATGCCATTCGGATACAGTGCACTGACCGCCTCTTCCGTTTTCTCATGGCGGTATTCGTTCCAAACAGTAACGTTGATCTTTTTCATTTTGATTTTCTCTCCGTTTCCCATATGTGGTATTTCATCATTTCAGTTCCACAACGGTCACTCCCCCGTCGCCCTCACCGTACGTACCGAGGCGAAAGCTTGCTACCCGTCGGTCATGCTTCAGATGCTGCCAGATGGCATTTTTCAACGCTCCCGTTCCCTTTCCGTGTATGAGGCGGACGTGCGTAAAATTGGCAAGCACCGCAGCATCCAGATATTTATCCACCTCAAGCCAACCTTCATCTCCCAAAAGTCCGCGCAGATCGATTTCATCTCGAAAATCTCTGTTGACCTTGGCATGAAATTCGGAAGCTGCTTTTTTCTTTGCTCCGCTGATCACCTGCGGTTTTTCCTCAATAAGCTGAAGATTGGAAAGCTTGGTGCGTGTTTTCAGAATTCCCGCCTGCACAAGCACCGATCCCGACTTATCCGGCGTTTCCAAAAGCACACCTTCCTTATCAATGTTCACGATATACACACGGTCACCGCACTTCAAATCGCGCGGGAGCACGTATTTTTCATCGATACGTTCCTCTACGGGATTGACCGCATCGTCGCTCTCGCGGATGGTTTTCCGCACAGCGCGCCGCGCGTTTTCAAGCTCCTCGGCAAGTCTTCCCTCCTCCTCGGCGCGCTTCGCTTTTTCAAGCTGGGAAAAAACGAATTCGCTGGAAAGACGTGCACTGTCAAGCATCTCCTTCGCCTTTTTCTTGTCGGCGGCAATTTGCCGTTCCGTTTCGAAGAAGCGGGACTTGATCTCCTTCTCGGCATCCGCCCTCATGTGTTCATAATGCGCCTTCAGAGACAAAGCTTCATCACGGGTGCGCTCCGCTTCAAGGCGCGCCTCCTCCAATTGCTCGATCACCTCTTCAAAGCGCGTATGATCGCTGTTGAGATACGAGCGGGCACGCTCAATCACTTCTTCACCCAGTCCCAATTTTTTTGAAATGGCAAACGCATTGGATTTTCCGGGTGTTCCGATGATCAATCGATAGGTCGGTCTGAGTGTGGAAACGTCAAACTCGCAGGATGCGTTCTGCACACCCTTTGTGTCCAGCGCAAAGGTCTTCAATTCCGTGTAATGCGTCGTGGCCAGACAAACAGCGCCCGATGCACGCACTTCCTCGATGACCGCAACCGCCAGAGCTGCGCCCTCAACGGGATCGGTCCCCGCCCCCAATTCGTCAAAGAGACACAGAGAGCCGTCGTCCACTTCTTCCAAAACACGCACAATATTGACCATGTGCGAGGAAAACGTAGAAAGCGACTGTTCAATACTCTGCTCATCTCCGATATCCACCAAAACCTTGGAAAAGACACAGATCTCGGATTCGGGATCTGCCGGGATATGCAACCCCGATTGCGTCATCAAAGCAAACAGCCCTACGGTTTTCAAGGTCACCGTCTTACCGCCCGTATTCGGTCCTGTAATAATGAGCGTATCATATTCGTCGCCTACGCAAATATCGGTGGGGACAACGCGATCCGAAGGGATCAGCGGATGTCTCGCTCTTTTCAGATCCACCTTTTTTCTCCCCGAAATCTTCGGCTCAGCGGCGCGCATTCTCGAAGAAAGCTCCGCGCACGAAAAATAAAACGCAAGCTGTGTAATATTGTAGTAGTTCAAACGAAGAGACTCTGCGGCAGAGCTGACGTCAGAGGAGAGATCAAACAAAATCCGCTCGATCTCGTGCTCTTCCTTGGACTGCAGCATCCGGAGCTCGTTGTTCGCATCCACCACAGCCATCGGCTCCACAAAAATGGTAGCTCCCGAAGAGGAGGTGTCGTGGATCAGCCCCTTGATCTCGTTTTTACATTCCGCCTTGACAGGAAGAACGTATCTTCCTCCCCTCAGCGTTACAATGTTTTCCTGCAGAATCCGCGCGTAAGAACCGCTGATATAGTGCTGCAGCGTTTCCTTGATGCGGTTGTTCGTATCTCTTATTTTCCGTCGGATATCGGCAAGCTCCCGACTGGCTTCGTCCGCAATCATATCCTCCGACAAAATGGATCTCGTAATCCGATCCTCCAAATGGCGGTTCGGAAGCAGATGGAAGAAAAGATCGTCAAGGGACGTATCGAACGGCTTGTTGACCTTACCGTATTCCATGGTTGTGCGTGCCGCACGAAGCAACCGTGCGACCTCCAAAAGCTCTCTTGCAGAGAGCATAGCACCCTTGACGGCGCGCTCACATGCTTCCCCCACGTCGGTTGCGTTTCCAAACGGAGGCATCCCCTTGGCGTCGGCAAGCCGCTTTGCATCACTCGTTCTTCGCAGGCGACGGAGCACCTCCGTAATATCCCCCGACGGGCTCAAGCGCTCTGCCAGCGAACGTGCCCCCTCGGTCGGAGCACACTCGGCAAGCAAAACGCGTATTTTATCAAATTCAAGTGTTGAACACGTTTTTTCGCTGAAATTCACGAAAACAGATCACTCCTTAAAAAGTGTTTTAAAATTCTATTTGGGAAGCTCCAGAGTGCTGTGATAGTACTCCAACGTTCCAAAGCCCCGTCCAAGGTGAGAAAGAATGTACGTTTCCGCAACTCGTCCGAACAGCTCCGCATCTCCCGACTCCGAAAGCTTGAAGGAAAACAGCCGCTCCAAGGGGGATTGGATACAATAGCGCATTGCGGCAAGCACCGACGGAGTCAGGGGCGAAAGAATATCCTCACCACGTTCCTCATCTCCCACCCTGAGCCCTCCTCTTTTACGTAGACAAGCTTCGCAAAGAAGCGCTCCGTTCATCACGTGTAAATAAGATTCCCCTTTGATCGCCGCACCGCAGCATTCGCACACGTCAAGATCGGGAACGTATCCCGAAATCGCTGCAACGCGCCATTCAAACGCGCCCTTGACCAAAGCTTGGGAATACTTTCCGTCTACGGAAATGGCATACAAAGTATTGAGCAAAAGGCGCAGAAGCTCTTCTGCCTCTTCCCCCTCGTCGGAAACCTCGCATACCAGTTCACACAAATAATATGCCAATGACATGGTCTCAAGGTTTTTTCCGATCCCGTAAAAGCTTGAAAGAACGGAACCGCCCTTTAAAATATTTGTGTTCCCCTTGCGGTAGTACTCGTAATTGCAATACGTAAAGGGCTGACTGATCGAAAGCTGTTCTCCCTTGAGAGATCGACTTCCCTTTGAAAGCAACGTGATCCGCCCCTCTTTGGCGGTCAGAATCGACAGATAACGGTCATTTGCGCCGTAATCGCTCGTGCGAACCACGATCCCGTCAATGCTACGATATTCCACCGTCTGCCCCCTTAACAATCATTCCTCAGTATACCCAAAATCAAGGATTCCGCGCTGACTTTCGCGCCAATTTTCCTTGACCTTAACCCAAAGGTTGAGATACACCTGCGTATCCAGAAGCTTTTCGGCATCCTCGCGCGCATAGCTTCCGATCCGCTTCAGCGTCTCTCCGTTTTTACCAACCAGAATTCCCTTGTGCGATGCCTTTTCACAGAAAATTTCCGCGCGGATACGTACAAGCGTTTCCTCCTCCCGATATTCCTCGATCACGACCGCAACACCGTGCGGAATTTCTTTATCCAACGTACGAAGAATCTTTTCACGAATGATCTCGGCAACCATCTGGCGCTCGGGCTGATCGGTGATCATGTCCTCTTCGTAGAACCAATCCGCTTCCCGAAGGAGCTTGGAGCATTCGTCAAGCACCTCGTCCACGGCACGTCCTCGCTTTGCGCTGATCGGAACAACCGCCTCGAAATCAAACAGAGCCGCATAAGCGGTGATCGTTTCCGCGATCTTTTCACGGCGGTAAAGATCCACCTTATTCAAAGCAAGAATCGCCGGTGCACCGCTTTGACGAAGATAAGCAATGATCTTTTCCTCCACATCACCGGGAGCAAATCCCGCATCCGCGACAAGAATCACCGCATCGCTTTCCTGCATGGTGGTATTCGCCACCTTCACCATAAAATCTCCAAGACTGTTGCTCGGCTTGAAGATTCCGGGAGTATCCAAAAAAACGAACTGATCCTCTCCGCGCGTCTCGATTCCCGCAATGCGTGTTCTCGTCGTTTGAGGCTTTGACGAGACGATTGCGATCTTTTGACCGAGAATACTGTTGAGCAAGGTTGATTTTCCGACGTTGGGACGTCCGACAATAGATATAAAGCCAGTCCTTTTCATTTTGCGTTCCGTATCCTTTTCAAAATCCTCTTTAATCTTCAAAAAACGCATCCACGTCAGCATTCTTAGAAAGGAGATCCAAGCGCTTATGCGTCAAACGGTCGTACACGCTCAAATATGCAAGCTGTGCTCCCGAAATTTGAGTTTTATCAACAACAGCACCGCTCTCTCCCTCTTCTGTGAGCTTGACAGCATCCAGATGGTACCTGTCGTCGATCGTGATGTAATAATAAATTTCAACGGTCACACCGTCAACCTTACGCTCGGTGCATTCCCCCTTGTAGGCATCCAGCTCCTCCGTTCCCACCGCTTGCGGTCTGTGGGCAAGATCCTTCAATTCCTCCACGGTCATTTCGGGACGCATATCCTGAGGCTTGTAATCACGAATCATGAAATACACCGTGGGAATTCCCAACAAAACCACCACCGTCACAAAAAAGGTAATGAGCTTGACGTTTCTCGTCCAGAAATTCTCCGTCCCCTTCGTAAGGTTCCGTTCTTTACCACTCATGCTTCTTCCCCTTCTTGATGAACGGAAAGCCCGAGCATGTCCATGATCTTTCTTTGGCGCATCCGCATATCCTCTTCGTCTTCTTCGCCGGTTTCATGGTCGTATCCCAACAAATGGAGCATAGAATGCACGGTCAAAAAAGCCACCTCGCGCTCAAAGCTGTGTCCAAAGCTCTCGGCTTGAAGCTGTGCCTGCTCAAGGGAGAGCACAATGTCACCGAGCATTCCGCGCATTTCATCGATCGGTGGTTCCTCACTCGTTCCCTCGTAATCAAACAAAGGGAAAGAAAGCACGTCTGTCGGACGGTCCACCCCACGGAATTTTTTGTTCAATGCGTGAATGCCCTCATTGTCCGTAAAGGTGACGGAAACCTCGGTCGCATTGTTGAACTGCTCAAAATCAAGGGATGCCTCGATCGCATCACGAACAAGCATTTTAAGGCGGTAGGAAATCGGAAGCTTCTCCTGAGAATTTTCAAAGTAGATTTTCAATTTCAATTTTCTTTTCATGTCCTTCTCCTTCAATGATTTTTATCCTTTTGCGCCACAGTTCTTTCGGCGTGAAAGCGTTGTGCCGAGCTTTGCTTTTTTTCATTCTCCCGACGCGTCATATCGCGATCGTATTTTTCATAAGCCTGGATGATCTTCTGCACAAGTCTGTGACGCACCACGTCTCTTTCCGAAAAATAGTGAATTCCGATGTCATCGATTCCCGAAAGGATCTTTACCGCAGCGGCAAGTCCGCTTTTCTGTCCGTGAGGCAGGTCCGTCTGCGTCAGATCTCCCGTGACAACCGCCTTGGAGTTAAAACCAAGACGCGTCAAAAACATTTTCATCTGCTCGGGGGTTGCATTCTGCGCTTCGTCGAGAATAATAAAGGAATCGTCCAGCGTGCG
>JAZSMX010000160.1:0-7738 GCA_045536125.1 Eubacteriales bacterium
AAAAGCTCAAAATATCATCAATCAACGGGCGAAAATTGCGGCATTTCGCCGCAAAGCAAAAACGACGGCGGTGAGTAACAAATGCGTTTTCGCATTTGACTCACCCCCTGTCATGGCTGGGGTGGCCGGATTCGGACCGACGAATGCCAGAGTCAAAGTCTGGTGCCTTACCGCTTGGCTACACCCCAGTGTACCGATCAGCGTCTGTTATTATAGCATATTTTCTTTTGCGTGTCAAGGTCTTTTTTTCTTTTTTCTCGGAAAGCGATTTCCTTTTTCGAAAAAGCCCTTGACAATCGGTTGGGAATATGATAAAATGATATGGTCGCGGACGGAGAATTATGATTGACACCGCAACGGGACATAACGAGGCGGTCTTGAAAATTTGCGAGCACACAGGTCGCAAAAACGCAGAAAAGCCTTGTAAACACTGACTTTTCGGGTGCTTCCGAAACATCGCAAAAGCGCATTTCTAAAAATATTTCTAAAAAATTTAATAATCCGATGATATCTGCCTGACGGCAGTTCATATACGGAGGGATATCGAAGTGGTCATAACGAGGCGGTCTTGTAAACCGTATGGGCTCACGCCCACAAGGGTTCGAATCCCTTTCCCTCCGCCAATTAAGCCCTTGAAAACGCCTGATTTTCAAGGGCTTTTACTATTATAAAAATTAATTGATACTTATAGCAAACCTGTTTTGATTGACTTGTTTGACGTTTTATGATATAATATCCGCAGAACGGTCTTGCTGGCGCAAGCCGCAGGGCTTCGCCCTTTCGCGCACCGCCGTGCGCCTGCTCCATTGATGGCTTTACAAAAACGTCTGTGTCAGCACACTTTTTTGTTTCAAGATATAATATTTTGTGATGTAAAGGAGGGGGTACAAAATGGGAAAAACTATAATAGTAAATAGTGTCTTTGTCGGGGGGTATGGTTTTAACAAAGGAAATTTACCACACGAAATGATAAATTTTTTTAGAGCAGACGATGGAAATTTTTATGTTTATATCACTCCTTATGGAGTTGTAGAAAAAGGACTTGCAATTAACGATATTTCTGCAATTTTATTTGTGCGTAGTGTGGGCAATTCTTTGGTCGAAGTTTTGGCTAAAGCTGTAGTTAGTGAGAATCAGCCCAAAGAAGATTTTTATGTGCAAGGGATTGAATTGTGTGGTAAGGGTGACAAGAAAGGCAAATTGAAAGAAAACTCTCAATGGTATGATCCCTCCGATAGCATAAAATATGGCCAAAAATCCTTAAGAGAAATACATCATTATAACGCTTGGGATAATGAAATATTTGTAACTATGAAAGTGAGTGAAATATGTTTTCCTAAAAAAACATTCTTTTTGACTCACAATGAAAATGTGATTACACCAACTACCCAAAATGTGTTTTTAATACAAGAAAACGAGCATGCATCTAAGCAGTTTGCGAATCAAAGTATGAAAGCATATTTTTATAGTGATACAATGCCAAATTCTTTTAATGCGTTACAAGATATTATAGTTGACAAAGAAAATGAATTATGGATGGATTCTTCTAAAACTATAAAATATGATAGTTCGAACATAAAAAATGATAATAATTTTTTCAAAGTTACACGTCAGCAAGACAACGAAGTGATGTTTTCCAATATGCTCTATTACTTTTTTTCTGAATATCCAATGATTGCAAAACAATTCTTTTTAAAACTGGGAGTTGTTTTAAATGACGATTTTGTTGTGGAACGTGAAAAAGAGAGAATGGATGTGCGATTGATTTCTGACAACATTTACATCATTGTTGAAAACAAAATTAAATCTTCACTAAATGGATTGCAAAAAGAAAAAGGCAGTAACGATTACAAAAAGGAAGGAAATAAATATATTTCTCAATTATCTGTGTATTATGAGAATGCGCAAAGGAAAAACAAATCAGATAAAATCAATAGACAAATAAAGTGCTTTATATTTGTGCCTAATTATAGTACTATAACGAAGTCGTTTTTGAAAAATTACCTTTATGGAGATTTGTACGAGATTGTTTATTATCAAGAAATATATGATTTTTTTGTTGAGTACAATAAAATTGTGGAATTGAATGATAGATTTTTGATGGATTTTGTCAATGCTATGAAAAAGCACACAGAGCCCGTAGACAATGAATTTCGAAACGACCTAATGATGCGCCTAAAACTAAGAATTGATTCGTGATCGACGGTTCAAAGTAGTTTGCCACCGAGATGCTTGTGAGATTCTTAATTCAAAAGAAGTGTTTGGAGGAAAATATATGATCGGATTAAAAAAGGGGACTGTTCGACTGGTGCCACATCAAGCGGAGTGGGAAGAAGAGGCGAAGAGGACAATGGCGGTGCTCAAAGAGGTTTTGGGAGATGCAGCGGTGGAAATGGCACACGTCGGAAGCACCTCTGTGCCTTCGATCATGGCGAAGCCGATCATTGATATTGCCGTGGCGACGGAAAGCTTTGATGCGATTCTTGCGTGTGAAGAAGAGTTGCGTGATGCGGGGTTTTATTACCGTCCACAGGAAGAGCTTGCGGAGCAGCTGCTGTTTGCCTGCGGTTCTTTTTACGAGGGGACAGGGGACGAGCAAACGCATTTTATTCACGTGGTGAAGGCATCGGGGACGCAGTGGCGCGATTACATCAATTTCAGAAATTATCTTTGCAAAAAGACAGACGTCGCAAAGGAGTATGAAGCGATTAAGATAGCGCTTGCAGAGCGGTATCCGTTTGATGAAGGACGGCGGCAATATCTGGAGGGAAAGAAGGATTTTATCGCGTATACGCTTCGAAAGGCATTGGTGGATTCGTATCTTGGAAAAACGGTACGGATCGGGATTGACCGACCGATCGGGTACGTTCATCCAAAGGAAACATATACGTTGGTTTATCCCATCAATTACGGCTATATCCCCGGAGTGCTCGGTGGGGACGGTGAGGAGCTGGACGTCTACCTTTTGGGAGTGGAGACGGCGGTCGAGGAGTATACCGCCCGTATCATCGGAATTGCCCACCGCGAAAACGACGTGGAGGACAAGCTGATTGCAGCGCCTCCCGAAAAAACGTTTTCTCTTTGCGAGATGGCGCGTTCCATTGCGTTCCAGGAACAGTATTACCGCGGATACGTTGAAAACGTGGAGGGAGAGCTCCTTTTTGACAGGGATAAAAACTTGACAACCGTGTAAAAATATGATACAATAAAATACATAAAGCCGCTGCGCTGCAGCATAAGAAAGGAGAACCCTCTGAAGGCGTTTCTCCTTTTCTTTTCACCGGGAGGTTTGTATGAAAAAAAAGCTGCTTGCAATCGATGGAAACAGTATTCTCAACCGCGCGTTTTACGGTGTCCGTCCGCTCTCTACCAAGGATGGATTTCCCACCAATGCGCTCTTTGGACTTGTGAATATCATTGCCCGACAGGCGGAAGCGCTCTCGCCCGATTACGTTGCCGTTGCCTTTGATCTCAAGGCACCCACCTTTCGGCACAAAATGTACGGTGCGTATAAAGCGGGACGCCGTCCGATGCCCGAGGAGCTTGCGATGCAAATGCCCGTTGCAAAAGAGCTTCTTGCCGCGATGGGATATCACGTGCTCTCCCTGGAAGGATATGAGGCGGACGATATTTTGGGAACGCTTGCCACGATGGCGGCAAGCGCGGACGTAGACGCGTACCTTCTCACGGGAGACCGAGATGCGCTTCAATTGATCGATCCCAACGTTCACGTGCTTTTGGCAACCAATACCGAGACGGTCGATATGGACGAGGCGAAATTCTTTGAAAAGTACGGTGTTCCGTCCTCCGCTTTTGTGGACGTCAAGGCTTTGATGGGGGATTCCTCGGACAATATTCCCGGTGTTCCCGGAATCGGCGAGAAAACCGCATTGAAGCTGATTTCCGAATACGGAAGCCTGGATGGCGTCTACGAGGCGCTTCCCACGGCAAAGCATACGCTCTCCGTACGCGCAAAGCTGGAGGAGGGAAGGGAAAGCGCTTACCTCTCTCGGCGTCTTGCCAAGATTGACTGTGCCGTCCCCTTGGGAGCTTCCTTGGAGGCTTACGAAAACAACGGTGTTTGTGAACAGGAGCTGCGAGCGTTATTCCTTCGTTTGGAGTTTTCCGCGTTCATCAAGCGCTTTGCCCTTGATGCCGTGGATACGCCTTCCTCAAAAACGGCCGAATTGGCTGTTGTGGATTGCTCCTCCGAGCAGCTTCGGGAGCTTCTTTTGGGAACGGATACCGTAGCATTCGATCTTCTTGACGGACAGAGACTGCTGCTGATCGGGGAGAAGCTTTGCTGTGTTCATACGGATGACGATACGCTCGCGTCGCTTCTTGAAGGGAAAACCGTGGTGGTTTATGACGTCAAGTCGCTTGATAAGCAGCTTGAAAATAAGAGGATGCGTTCTCTTCGCTTTTTCGATTTGATGCTGGCGGCTTATCTTGCCAATTCTTCCAAGAGCAATTTTGAGATTTCCACACTTGTTTCGGATTATCTCGGAGAGCTCACAAGGGAAGACGTGCCCACCATCGCTTTCTTCCTTCGCCTTTACGGAATACTTTCGGAGCGTTTGGAAAAGGATGGGCAAAAGGAGCTTCTTGAAGATATTGAAATGCCCTTGGCATTGGTGCTTGCCGACATGGAAAGCGTGGGATTCCGTATTGATCGGGAAGGAATTGCACGTTACGGTGAGCAGCTTGGAACGGTTGCCGCAGCACTGGAGGGGCAGATCTTTTTTCACGCGGGAAAGAGCTTTAATATCAACTCTCCCAAGCAGTTGGGCGAGGTTCTGTTTGAGACCTTGGGGCTTCCGCATGCCAAAAAAACCAAGACGGGATATTCCACCAACGCGGAAATTCTGGAGAAGCTTCGTCCGTACCATCCGATCATCGAGGATATTCTGGATTACCGTCAGGTCACCAAGCTGAAAAGCACGTATGCCGACGGACTTTTGAAGGTCGCTGACGAAAACGGACGCGTTCACACCAATTTTAAGCAAACGGGCACGGCAACGGGAAGACTTTCCTCCACAGAGCCGAATCTTCAAAACATTCCCGTACGTACGGAGCTCGGACGGGAATTGCGCCGCTTTTTTCTGCCCGAAAACAGCGATTACGTCATCATCGATGCGGACTATTCCCAGATCGAATTGCGCCTTTTGGCACACGTTGCCAAGGATGAAAATATGATCCGTGCTTTCAAGGAAGGCGCGGATATTCACGCATCGACCGCGGCTACCGTGTTTGGCGTGGATGAAGAGCACGTGACGCCCGAAATGCGAAAAAAGGCAAAGGCGGTCAATTTCGGTATCATGTACGGAATCGGCGCGTTTTCCTTGGCGGATGATATCGGTGTTTCCCGTGCCGAGGCACAGGCATATATCGACCAGTATCTTGCGGGCTTTCCCGGAATCGATGCTTATTTCAAGCGCGTCATCGCGGAGGGGTATGAGAACGGGTACGTAACGACGCTGTTCGGTCGCCGTCGGTATATTCCCGAGCTTGCGGGAAGCAACAAGATGCAACAAAAATTCGGTGAACGCGTGGCGATGAACAGCCCGATCCAGGGAACTGCCGCAGATATTATCAAGCTCGCCATGATCCGCGTTCACAAAAGACTTTTGGAAAGCGGACTTGACGCTCGTCTTATTTTACAGGTGCATGATGAGCTTTTGATTGAAGCACGTCGCTCGGTTGCCGATGAAGCGGAGCGGATTCTTCGCGAGGAAATGGAGAATGCCGTTTCCTATTCCGTACCTCTTGACGTGGACATTCATCAAGGGGAAAACTGGTTCGAAGCGAAATAAAAAAACAAACAACGAAGGCGATCCATGAAAACGCATGGGAAGTGCCTTCGTTGTTTGTTTGGTTATTTCTTTTTTGAAGTCTTCGGGTGAGAAGCGGCAAGCGTTTTTTTTGCGTCCCTTCTCGGCTTTTGATGTGTGTCTTTTTGGGAGCGCGTCGGAGCAGCTCCTTTTTTTGAGGACTTTTTGACGGGCGGCTCGTTTTTCTTGCCATGAAAGGAAGGAGATGCGGGACGCACCAAGCAATCCGCGGTGTACCCGATCAGATCGCTGCGCCCTTCGCGAAGCAGCGCTTCCCGCACAAGATCGGCATTTTGAGGACGGTTGTATTGAAGAAGCGCGCGTTGGAGCTGCTTTTCATGATAGTCGGTTGCGACGTAGACCGCTTTTCCCGTCAAGGGATGAATGCCCGTGTAATACATGACGGTGGAGGCTGTTCCCGGGGTGGGATAAAAATCCTGCACCTGCTCGGGCGCGTAGCCGTTTTTCTTGAGACATACGGCAAGCTCAATGGCATCGCGCACGGTAGAGCCGGGATGACTTGACATCAGATAGGGGACAAGATATTGCACTTTCCCCAGTTCCAGTGTAATCCCAAAGAATTTTTTGCGGAATCCCTCGTAAACGTCAAAGGAGGGCTTTCCCATGCAAGCAAGCACCCCTTGCGAGCAATGCTCGGGCGCGACCTTGAGCTGCCCGCTGACGTTGTCCTTGACAAGCTTGCGGAAAAAGGCATCGTTTGGATCTGCCATGAGATAGTCGAAACGAATTCCGCTTCGGATAAAGACCTTTTTGACACGGGGAAGCGCTTCGATCTCTTCAATGAGGCGTATGTACTCCGTGTGATCGACCTTGAGATTGGGACAGGGCTTGGGAGCTAAACACTTACGGGAGGCACACACGCCGTCCGATAACTGTTTGTCGCATGCGGGATAACGGAAGTTTGCCGTAGGACCGCCTACGTCGTGAATATAGCCCTTGAAATCGGGCAATGCCGTAATCTTTCTTGCTTCCTCCACAACGCTCTGAATGCTTCTGGAGCGCACCGTACGGCCTTGGTGGAAGGCGAGCGCACAGAAATTACAGCCGCCAAAGCATCCGCGATTGTGTGTGAGGGAGAATTTCACCTCTTCAATCCCGGGGACACCGCCCGCCTTTTGATAGGACGGATGGAAGTCTCTCATAAAGGGAAGCGCATAGACACGATCCAGCTCGTTCCGTTCCAAAGGAGGGGAGGGAGGATTCTGCACAAGAAGCTTTCCGTCGTAACGCTCACATATGGCTTGTCCGTTGATGGAGTCCTGATTTTTGTATTGGACACCGAACGCTTCGGCATATTTTTTCTTGTCCGTTTTCAATTCATTGTAGTCAAAGGTTGCCGCAACGGGAAAATGAATGGGATCTTCGGGGCGGCAAAGGTATGCCGTTCCTCGGACGTCACGGATCTTTTTGACAGGAACGCCCTTGCCAAGAAGCTCGGCGATGCGAAGAAGAATTCGTTCTCCCATTCCGTAGGTCAAAAGATCGGCGGTGCTGTCCACAAGGATCGAGCGTCGCACCTTATTGTCCCAATAATCGTAATGGGCGAAGCGACGCAGGGAGGCTTCCAAGCCACCGATGATGATCGGAACGTCTCCGTAGGCTTCCCTTATGCGGTTGGAATAGACGATCACCGCGCGATCGGGGCGCTTTCCCATCTCGCCGCCCGGGGAATAATAGTCAAAGCTTCTTTTCTTTTTGGCAGCGGTATAATGAGCCACCATGCTGTCAATGTTTCCCGAGGTGACAAGGAAGCCGAGCCGCGGCTTTCCGTATTCCTTGAATGCATCACAGCTTTTATAATTCGGTTGAGAGAGGATGGCGACGCGATAGCCCGCGTCCTCCAGAACACGGGAAATGATGGCAACGCCAAAGGAGGGATGATCCAC
>JAZSMX010000040.1:0-23709 GCA_045536125.1 Eubacteriales bacterium
CGGCAAGTCCGTCTGCCGAGATCGTTCTGCTTCGCTTCTCAATCACCAGCTTACCTGTGTAAGTATACTCAAACGCCAGATATTTATCGTCTTCCGCTCTTTGAATACGGATATCATACGTTCCCGCATTTTTGGGAAGCTCGGTACTCCAATTGCGGTCAAGTGTCTGACGCTTGTAGCTGATTACAAGGCTTGACATGTCAACGCCGTCAAGACCGCAGCTTATCGTGGGCTTGTGGGTGCTTCCGTCATAGGTAAGTGTTTCTGCATCAATCAAAATACCATCAATCGGGATGGTTGCCTTAAGCTGCCAATGTGCGTACAGCGTGATATCTCCTGCCGTCTCGTAAACCGTATCCTCGGTGTACTGCGTACCGCCCGATACCGCATCGTACCAACCGAGGAATATATAATTGGATCTTGTTGCATTCGGCAAAGAACCGATTTTTTGATTATAAACCGTATTCACGGAAGCAATCGGAGTGAAACCCTCGCCTGCGTTAAGCGTGATCTTATAATCATTTGCCTTCCACTTTGCGTAAAGCGTAAAGTTCATTGACGGCATTGTGCGATTCCAATCAACCGCTTCTGTCAAAGCCTCGTCATAGAACCAACCCACAAAGGTATATCCTTCCTTTGTAGGTGTTTGGGGTGGAGTAAGAGCGGAACGCTCGACAACGTTGGAGGAAGCAATCGAGCTGCCGCCGTTCGTCTCATACGTTATGGTGTAAGACTGCAACGGCTTTTCGGGAATCTTGACAGTCACCGTATAAACGATATCTCCGTTCACGCTTTCAAATACAGGGGAAATCGAAGAAATATAAGCGGTTTCATCAAACGATTTCACTGCATCAATAAAATCGTCCTGAGAAGGCATCGTTCCGTTTTTATAGAGCTTGGTGATTGGATCAATAGCAATTCCCGTAAATTTGTAGGTAACGGCTCCGCTGTTATTGACATATTTTGCGTGATAGGTAATTTCGCCTGCGAGAAGCTCGCTTGCGTAGTTGCCTCCGATCACATCAAATACGTCGCGAAGCGTAACATTTCCTTTTTGATCCCTTGCTTCAATTCCCGCAAATACGGTATAATGATCATTTTTGTTTGTTCCTGTCGGGAGCAAGGAAGAGAAATCAAATTTTTCGCCGTATTTTGCCGTGAACTGCATATCGGAAAGAGTTCCATCGGGATTTTCCACGTCTTTAACCGTAACAGTGTATTGTCTGGCCGTCATATCAAAGTAGTAGACAGTATCGAAATACATCTGCTGTTCACCCTCTTTGATCTCTTCGCCGCGATTTGTTAACGTATATCCCGTATAACCGGAATACTGAACATCATTTTCACCCGCATATCCTGCGTATTTCAAAACCTTCTCGTCAGAAGGCAGCTCAAAGCTCTCGCCTTTGAGGTAACGACCGGTCCAAACAGTACGATATCCCTCGGCTTCGTTGCCCACCTTAACGGTTGCCGTTTTGTATTCGGCAAGTTCTTCATCTGCAAGGTCAGTCCATACGAGCGGAATCGTCAATGCAATATCATACTTTGACCAACAAAGCTTATCCAGACACCAAACCAATCGAAGCTCACAAGAGAGATAGTGAACTCCCTCGGGAACATAAACCTGTACCTTATAGTCGGTCAAATAATATTTGTCCTCTTTTTCGTTATACTCATATACGGGAACGAGCGAGAAGTATTTGCTGGAAAGGGTGTATGTGAAGTTGATCTTGTCTTCTTTGTTATCGGTTAAAGAATAATCATCACCCTGCAAGAAACTATAATCGTAATAGGAAATCCAAGGCTTAACGGGCGTATCCTGCTCACCGCTGGTCATATCAAGTGTATTCATAGAACGGAAGGAGTCTGAGAGGATACCCAGAATACCGTTGTTGGAGTTTCCGTCCTCATCCTCAATCACAATTTTTTCTCCATCCTCAAACTCAGTGGCAAAGCCATACACGTTTTCTCGTGAGCCCGCCGAAAGAATTGCCCATTTTCCGGAATACAATTCCCATTCCTTTTCCAAAATACTGAGAAGCGATGCGTTCAGATTGATATCGAGATACAATCCAAATTCAAAATACAGTGCACCGATGATGGATTCTTCCTCTTTCCACTCCTTCTCACTCGCAGGGCGATACTTTGTGTATGTATACATAAAATATCCGTACAGCTCGGCATAAGCACCGAATTCGGCAGAAATACCAACCGAACCGATCTTGGTGGAGATAATGCCCACCTTGATCTCAACGAGAATACCGGCTTTTAATCCGATATAGCCCATTGCATAGAACTGGAATGCGAATCTTTCGTCAATCAAATCGATCTCGGACGAGCCGCTGCCCTTGCCGAAAATGCTGAACCAGTTAATATAACGCTTGCCAACCTCGTATTCCATATTGGCACCGAGAGCAACGTTAATATTCGCGCGAACTACAAAATCACCTTCAATGTTGATCTCAAAAAGGAAGAGATTGACCGGTACTTCAAAAATTTTGATCTTGCAAAGCTCAAGCCAGCCGTTATCTTCTTCGCTTAACATATCGGAGTAGCGTTCCGCAAGATCCACAACGCCGGCACCGTAATCCTCGTCGTTCATCATACCGATATTGTTGTAAAAATCTTGCATTACATTGAGCTCGTTAGTACTTTCCATAAAGGAGATCGCATCGTCCTTTGTAAGCTCGCCGTTCATAATAAGCTCTTCTATCAGGTCGGTCTGTGCTTCCCAAAAGCCCTCAATATCCTCTCCGAGAGAATCCTCGCCAAACTTTTTATCGTATTTCTTCTTGAAATCATCTATTTTTTTAAGCGTATCCTTGCCAAGCTTATCGCCCCATGCCTCCTTGAGCTTATCAAAGAAGTCCTCGGACGGCTCCTGAGTATAGAATTTTGCCTCAAGAGAGATGGCAGTATAGCTCATTACGTCAACAGCGCTGGAAAATACAATATCGTGAATAATGGGGATAAACAACGCCCATGTAATATCTGCGTTGGCGTTGATATTAACATCGATATAAACCTCTTGCGTAAATGCCGCGCCAAGCTCGATCTTCAGGCTTCCCATTTTTCCGCCTTTACCGATATCCACTTCAAATTCAGCGCTGATTTGCAGCGTAACCTTGAGTCCGTCTTCAAAATGGCTGTTCTCGCCATCGCACGTTGTAATGTTGAATCCAATTTCAACATCATCGCCAAGCTCAAAGGAATGACCGGCACCGTATGCTTTTAACTGTTCCTCCGTAAGACGCACTCCGTTTTCATCATATACGATTATTTTGTTTTCGGCAACGTAATTAAGAAATTCTTCGCTGTTCATTACCACGCCGGAAAGATACTGTACGGCATCCTCGGCAAAGCCTGTTTCCGTAACCTGCTGTATCACTTGCTGTTCAAGTGCGCCTTGGTCGATTCCCTCAAGCATGGTATCGCCGTCAACACCATCGGAGAGGAAGAGATTGATCGAATTTTGCAGTTCTTCCTGCGAAGAGGAAACGTATGTGATCGCCGTTCCGTCAACCTTTGTTACCTTCTTATAGTAAACGGTGTCTCCTTCTCTGACAGAACCAAACGAACCAACATAGAATACGAGAAAGTCTCCAACCTTGACCGTTTCGGGAGCGTTGGTGCCGTACATAGCATAAAGTGCTACGGTATCCATATCTGCAAAATCAACGGTTCCGTCGCCTTCGGGCAGATTCAAAACCGAGAACGGAATGGTAGAAGGCAAGGAAATTAGTTTTTCCACGTCGGATTCTTCGCCTTGCATACTCATACCGCGGAAAGTAATTACGTCATCATTGATTGCTTCCACTATAATATAGGACGCGGGATCGTTTCTATAATCTCCGTTTATGTAATCACGCTCGTTCGGATGAACGCTGACATAAATACAAACGGTATCGCCAACAGAAAGCTCGGTCTGTCCGTCATACGTAAAGTTACCTGAGGTAACGTCCTCACTATTGTAAAGCACAGCGGATGTCAATATCTCACACACACTTCCGTCAGAGAGTGTGTAGTCCATGTCTTCTGTGTCTTTAATATAAATAATATCCTCGTTGGTGGTGAAATTCACCACTTCTTCTTTGAATATGTAAAAAGAAGCCTCTCGGATATTTTCATTCTTGCCGTCGAAATTATATCCATCGGCAAGGATCATACGATAGGAAGCTCCCTCTTTGTATCCGCCCTTGGCTGTAACACGCCATTTGTTTTCTCCGATCTCAACAAATTCCAATTCGGGAACAGCGGAACCGTCTGCGTTGCGGAGTATAACGGCATCCTTGGGCATCAATTCACCACTGATGCGAACAATATCAAATGCGAGATCGGGCGATTGATCCTGCAAAGCATAGGCAGTAGGCATATACTCCGTGTTTCCGGAAACCTCTTGATATTTTGCATAGATCGTGATGTTTTGGATAATCGGATCGGAGCCGTAAAAAGGAGTTTCCAAAGACTCGTCGGAATACCAACCGAGGAATATAGCATTATCCTTTCTCGCATCGGGAACACGAACTGTGCCTCCCAAAACCAGCGTGATAGGTTCGATGCTATCGCCTCCGTTTGTTTCGAACGTAACGGTCACGGTTTCACCCAACGCAACTCTGTCGCCTTTTACGAATTTGACAAGGTATAAGAGATCCTTCAAATCTACAACATCGTCATCCGTAACGTCGGCTGCAATCAGATTGATTGTTACGGTTTTGTCGTCAGCAAGGTATCTTGCCAACAATTCAATATCCGTTGAATTTATAAGACCGTCATCGTTCACGTCACCGAATACGATCTGCGAACCGTCGGTCGAAGCCGAGGGCATCGTTTCCTTATACGCCCCATATTCTTCAGCCAACGCCGAAACAGGCATGGCACACACTGCCATAAGCTGTGCCAATACCAATACGATTGCGAAAAGCGACGTCAAAATTCTTCTTTTTTTCATCTGTTTTACCTCCGATTTTTGCTTCCATTTGCTGTTTGCGATAAATTTGTCCGATTTTGCAAGATATCTGCGGATTATCGAGTATTGAAAAAAATTGTATCTTATGGTATAATTATAAAGTAACAAAGAGCAGATTGCTATACTTTGCAAAAAAAATGCTGTTTTTTGCGAGAAATCTGTTTTGAAGGGGGTGGATTTTATGATACAAATCGCATTGTGTGATGATAATAGAGCGCACATTGCCAAGCTTGAAGCATTGCTGAACGAATACTTTGAGGGACACCCCGATATTCCTATAAAGATAAAAGCCTTTTCGTCTGCCGCAGAACTTTTGGAACACATAAGAATACACGACATTTTTGATCTTTATTTGCTTGATATCATTATGCCTAACGAAAACGGGATCGATTTGGGACGAACGATTCATACGATAGATAAGGGTGGAACAATTTTCTATCTTACATCTTCGATTGATTTTGCCGTAGATGCTTTTTCGGTCAAAGCATCACAGTATCTGCTGAAACCGATTGATAAAGTGCAACTGTTTTGTGCGCTTGATTCTTTGGTAGATGAATGGCTCGGCAACCATCAAAAATTTATTACTATAAAAACACACGTAGGCATTCAAAGAATCGCAATTCGCAGCATTGTTTACGGTGAATTGATCGGTCACTGCATCCATTATCATCTCTCCGACGGATCGGAAATTGAGGGAATGAGTATAAGAACGTCTTTTCGAGATGCAATACTCTCGTTACTTGACGAACCGCGCTTTACCATGACATCGGCATCGTTTGTTGTAAACTTGTATTTCATAGAAAATATTAGCGCAGAAGGGCTTAAGCTTACAAATGGAAAATATTTACCTATATCAAGAAATCTCAAAAATGACATCGTAAATAAATGGCTTGATTTTCACCTGAAGGGAGAATAATTTATGTTAAACCTAACTCATCAATATCTAATTGATTGGTCAACTACAATTTCTATGTTTGTAGTGATAATTATGTTTTTGTTTCTTTTTGAATCTCGTTATCCCAAGAAAAAGTATTTCGCCTCTCTGATCCCGTTCTCGATTTGTTGGTTTGGGCTCAATCTGGGAATTCTTTTTGTCTGCGGAATTGAAGTTCAAGGAACATATAGTTTATTAACTGCCACTCTCCCCAGTTTAATTTATTTCTTCATTGTAGCAAAAGACAGAGGCGGACGTTTTTTCTTCACCTTTTGTTTTGTGGATACCATTATGATCTGGGTAATGATGGTTACAGGGCTTATTGATTATGCGGTTGGAAGCGAGGGGATCGTAAACTTCGTTTTGAGAATGATCACTTTCAGTGCTATGTTGCCTATTACGTGGTTTTGGGGACGTAAACGTTATTTGAAATTGCTCCGTACCGCAAGCAAAGGTTGGTGGATATTTACCGCAATGACGGGAATTTTTTACATAACTCTTACAGTTATGGGAGGAATTCCTACCAATCTTCGTCTGCGTCCCGAGGATATGCCGTCTGCTGTTATGGTGTTGATACTGCTGCCGCTGACATATATTACGATTGTTAGACTTTTAGGGCAGCAGCAAGCCAATTTTGAAATGCGCGAACACCAAAAAGTATTTGAAATCCAAACTTCGATGATGGAACAAAGAGCCTTTGAGTTTAGGGCGGCAGAGCAAAAAATCAGAATTGAGCGTCACGACTTAAGACACCGTTTTCAAACCTTGAGCACAATGCTGAAAAACGGACAAACCGACGAAGCACTTGAGTATATCGGTGCTGCCGAAGAAGCACTTAGCGAAACCGACATCAAGCATTACTGTAGTAATCCCGTTTTAGATGCGATATTGTTGGCATATTTCTCACAGGCGAAGGAACTCGGAATCAGAGTAGAAGCAAATCTTGATATTCCGGATACGCTTCCTGTTCCTGCCGCAGATTTGTCAACCGTTTTTGCCAATGCACTCGAAAATATGATCAATGCAGTAAAGGAATTACCCGTAGAACAGAGAGTCATATTCTGCAAATGCATCAGCACCCCTTGTATGATGATCGAATTTTCCAACCCGTATGAGCGTGAAGTCGAATTTTCCTCCGATGGTTTGCCCGTTTCCGAAAAAAACAATCACGGAATAGGAACTCATTCTATAAAGGCGTTTGCAGACAAATATGATGCAATCTGTTCTTTCAAAGCAGAGAATAAAATGTTTAAATTGCAATTAGCTATTAAAAATCAAGAAACTTAAAATACTTAAGGCGGCGAGGTTTTTATCCTCACCGCCTTAAATTATTCGGCTAATGTTTCAATAGCAATCTGCATACCGAGTTTGAAAGCATATTCAAAGATTGATGCCTCCGCCAAACTCATATACTCGCTCCAACAATCGTGGAACTTTTCGAATGTTTCTTTCTGTTCGTCCGTGAAGCTCTTTTCCAAGTCCTCGTGATGCCGTGACATATATCCGAGGAGTTCTTTCATTTCTTTGGAGTTAGTTCGGCTGTCCTCTTGCGGTATGATGTTTCCGTGCCAAAGTTCGTTGATAACCGACCTCATACGTATACCACCTCCCGCAAAACGATTTCTTCCGCACAGTTGCGGATGTTGTTCATCTCGGCAACCCAACGGAGCATGTCGCGAGCTTTCAAATCCTCGTCAATACTTCTTTCGGCGGCAAGTCGGTTTATGATGCTTTCAACCATCGCTTTCGATTCAACGTTGATCTCATAGAGCCGCTGATTGAGCGTGACTTCCGAAAGAAGATTGGTGTAACGACTTTTGCGATGCGCTTTGAGATAGTCGAGGTGCAATCTTCCGTACTTGCCGATCTCCTTTTGTTCGGGGAGTTCAAGCAAGGGGTAATATTGCTCTCCTCTGAGTTCATAGGTAATTCCGTTCTGTTCAATGTACTTTTCCATATGTTGCACCTTCCTTTCCTTTGGTGCTTTAAGTGTACTATAAAGACGGAAAATCTGCAAATGTACAAAAAAGAAAAATACGAGAAACACCGAAATGTTCTCGTATCTTTCTTCGCCTTCGCAATGCTCGTAGTTCTTAATTCTTAAAAACTGTCCTTAACGGTACGAAGCATTGAGGACGGCTTCTTTTGTGTTATTCCGTATCTTTCTTCCCATGGCATTGACCGCTCATCGGACATCCCGCACAGGAAGATCCGCAAGAGGTTTTCCCACGCTTTCTGTCACGTCTGATCGAACAGACGATCAGCCCGATTAAGGACACAAGTATGACGGCAACCAAGATCGTGCCACCGTAGAAAGCCAGCCAATCAAGCATACAAAAACCTCCTTACAAATGATTTAGTGTTTCGCTTTCAGATTTGCTTTATTTGCGCGTTTTCCGGGGCGGAAAAGCATAAAGAGGATCAATGCAAGCGTTGCAAAAGCCATAGCCAACCAAAGGATCTCAATGCCCCCCGCAAAGCTTCCCGTGAAGAGAGATCCAAGCTGATAAACGATCAAGGAGACGGCATAGGCGAACAAGCACTGATAAAGGATTGCAAAGGCAGTCCATTTCGCGCTGTTCATCTCACGTCTGATTGCCCCCATCGCGGCAAAGCAAGGAGCGCAAAGAAGATTGAAGAGCATGAAGCTATATGCGGCAAGCTGTGTCATACCTGCAAAATCCAGGACACCGAGAACCGCAACAACCTCTTCCTTGGCAACAAGTCCCATCAAGGTTGCAACTGCTGTTTCGGGAGCCGCAAACCCAAGAGGAACGAAGATCCAGGCGATCGCTCCGCCGAGGATGTCAAGAACACTGGTCTCGGGACCGTCGAGATAAAATCCGAATGCGCCTTCGTTGACACCGAAGACAGACCCTGCCCAAATAATGATCGTAGAAAGGAGAATGATTGTTCCCGCCTTTTTAATAAAGGACCAGCCGCGCTCCCACATGGAGCGCAACACGTTGATCGGAGTTGGCATGTGATATTCAGGAAGCTCCAAGACAAAGGGCGCAGGATCTCCCGAAAAAGGCTTGGTCTTTTTTAGAATAATTCCCGAAACGATGATTGCTGCAATTCCGATAAAATAAGCCGAAGGAGCTACCCACCAAGCACCTCCAAACATTGCGGAAGCGATCAAAGCGATGATCGGAAGCTTCGCTCCGCAAGGAATAAACGTAGTTGTAATGATCGTCATTCTTCGATCGGCTTCGTTTTCAATGGTGCGGCTTGCCATGATTCCGGGGACACCGCAACCGGTTCCGATCAGCATCGGAATAAAGGATTTTCCGGAAAGCCCGAATTTTCTGAAAATACGGTCAAGAACAAACGCGATACGTGACATATATCCGCAAGCTTCCAGGAAAGCCAGCATGATGAAGAGAACCAGAATTTGAGGAACAAATCCAAGCACCGCACCAACACCCGCAACAATACCGTCAAGAAGAAGAGCCTGCAGCCAAGGAACACAGTTGACGGAAACGAGCGCATTTTCCAAAAGAACGGGAATTCCCGGAACAAAAAGACCAAAGAACTCCCAACCTTCGCCGAAGACACCATCATTCATCCAGTCGGTGACAAACGTACCCACGGTCGTGACGGAAATGTAGTATACCAAAAACATAATTACAGCAAAGATCGGAAGCGCTGCAATTCTGTTTGTAAGAACCCTATCAATTTTGTCGGAGGTAGAAAGCTTTCCCGCATTCTTTTTCTTGTAGCATCCTTCAAGTCGATGCGCGATGTAGAGATATCTTTCATTGGTAATGATGCTTTCGGAATCATCATCCAATTCTTTTTCTGTGTTGAGGATATCCTCTTCAATATGAGAAAGAAGCTCCGGCGAGATCGAAAGCTCTTCTAAAACCTGCTTGTCACGCTCGAAAATTTTAATTGCATACCAGCGTTGCTTTTCTTGAGGATATTCGTGCAGAACTGCCTCCTCAATGTGCGCCAATGCATGCTCAACGGGACCTGAGAAGCTATGTGAGGGTGGAACGGTCTTCCCGCTCTTAGCAGCCGAGATCGCAACATCGACCGCTTCCTCAATCCCATCACCCTTGAGCGCAGAAATTTCCACAACGGGACATCCGATCGCGGATGAAAGCTGGTCGATCTGAATTTTATCTCCGCGTTTGCGAACAACGTCCATCATATTGATTGCAACCACTGTGGGAATTGAAAGCTCTGTGAGCTGCGTTGTAAGATAAAGGTTGCGCTCAATGTTGGTACCGTCAACAATATTCAAAATGACGTCAGGACGCTCACCAACCAGATAATTTCTTGCGACAACCTCCTCAAGCGTATAAGGAGAGAGTGAATAAATCCCGGGAAGATCTGTTACAATCACAGAATCGTCTTGCTTCAGCTTCCCTTCCTTCTTTTCTACCGTAACCCCCGGCCAGTTTCCTACAAATTGATTAGAACCTGTCAGTGCATTGAAAAGCGTTGTTTTTCCGGAGTTTGGGTTTCCCGCAAGAGCAATGCGGATACTCGGTTTTTCCATATCGTTTGACTCCTCCATAAAAGTTAGCTTTCGCTAACCTTAAATTATAAAAATGTAAACCGTGAGAATTATTCGATTTCAATCATTTCAGCATCTGCCTTACGAAGCGACAGCTCATATCCGCGAACCTGCAATTCAAACGGATCTCCGAGTGGTGCAAGCTTTCGCACGTAGATCTCAACACCTTTTGTAATCCCCATATCCATGATACGCCGTCTGAGCGCCCCCTCACCGTGAAGCTTAACAACCTTTACTGTTGATCCCACCTTCGCATCTCTTAACGTCTTCATTTACATGTGCTCCTTTGAGATTTTCAAGCCAAAAGGTTAGCGTATGCTAACCATTGATATTATAATAAATTTTGTCGGTTTTGTCAATATTTTTTTGTATCTTTTTTCTTTTTCATCATTTTATACAGTTTAATAGGATCATATAAATTATTTTTTTGTAACACTGAAACAAACTGTTTTTTCAAGAACAAGAAGCCCAAAAAGGCATAATATGTTGATAGAGGTGATTTTATGGAAAATACTGTCTTCCCCGCTCTTATCGCAACACTTGGAACATGGCTAATGACGGCGCTTGGTGCGGCAACAGTCCTGTTTGTAAAGAAGGTTAATCAAAAAGGAATGAACCTGATGCTCGGTTTCGCTGCAGGCGTTATGATTGCCGCAAGCTTCTGGTCGCTCCTGCTTCCCGCCATTGAGCGCGCCAATGAGAATTCCTTTTTGCCATCTTGGCTCATAGCAACAGTCGGCTTCGTTTTTGGTGCTTTGTTTATATGGATTTCCGATAAAACGGTTACCTACACTCGTAAAAAATTAGGGACGCCCCTGAAAGAAAGCTCCGATCAGTTTCACAGAATTTTTCTTTTAATTCTTTCTATCACGCTTCATAACGTTCCCGAAGGGCTTGCGGTAGGTGTTGCCTTCGGAGCACTTTCGCATACGGGATATACAGTAGAAGCATATATGGGAGCAATCACCATCGCGATCGGTATTGCTCTTCAAAATTTTCCGGAAGGAGCTGCCGTTTCTTTTCCTCTGCGCAGAGAAGGATATTCGAGAAGAAAGAGCTTTTTTCTCGGTCAGGCATCCGGTATGGTAGAACCCATCGCGGGTGTGATCGGTGCGCTTGCCGTAGTTCATATGGAAGCAATCCTTCCTTATGCGCTCTCCTTCGCCGCGGGAACCATGATCTTGGTGTCCGTACATGAATTGATTCCCGAATGTCAGAGCCACCAAGAGGCTCACCCGTATTTCGCCACCATGGGAATTATTGCGGGGTTTGCTTTAATGATGCTTTTGGACGTAGCACTCGGATAAAAAAGAAATCCGCTCACAGATTTTTGTAGCGGATTTCTTTTCTTCATAGGAAGCCTTTTTCTTTTTTTCTGAATTGTAACGGAGAGATTCCAAAGCGTTTTGTAAATCTTCTTGAAAAATAAAACTGATCGCAAAATCCGAGACGTTCACTGATATTCCCGATGGAATCCTCGGTGTAGATGAGTAAATTTTTCGCTTCAGACATTAATAGATCGTCAATATATTCAGCAACGGAGCGATTCAATTCACAATGGAACAGAGCGGAGAGTTTGCTTTGGGAACAAAAAGAAGCTTCTACGACCTCCTTAACCGTCAATCGTGCATTCAGGTGACGGTAAATATATCCGACGGCACGCGAGGTTGTCTCCGAACAATGAGGGGAGGCTTGCACGGTATCCCGAAGAAGCTGTAGGCATTCGGAAACGGTATCCCAAAGCACCCCCTTCAGCATCACGTGATCATAAGAATCCTCGGAAAATGCCAGTTCCTTCAATCGAACCATATGCTCTCTCGAACGAGGAAGACGTATAAAATGGGTATAATTGGAAAACACGTCGCCGCGATCCTCGGAAAGGAAGAGATTGATATGAAAATACAGCTTTGTTACACTGTCGGTTCCGTAAAACCCATATTTCATACCACAAGGGGCCAGATAAACGTATCCGGGCTCCAAAATCATCTTCTCGTTCTCGGAATACAAAACTCCGGATCCCTCAAGAACGTAATACACTCTGGAATGTGAAAGGTACATGGGTTCTTGATACCAGGTTGCATCCGTGGTAACGAAGCCGCTTTCACTCACAAAAAACTCGGATGCATTGAGGTTTTCGCGCAAGAGCGGTTGTCGCTCAATAATCACAATTTCAATCTCCTTTTCTTAAAAAATCCATAAAAACATTTAAAAAAGACATTGCAACGTTTTCAAAATATGGTAAAATAAAAGTGATCATAGGTAGTCTATCACAAAAAACAAAAAAAGTCAATAAAGGAGAAAAAATATGTCGTCTTACGTACGTAGAAAAACACCGGGAGACACCGAATGGCTGGTTCATGACCGTTTCGGTATGTTTATTCATTTCGGGCTTTATGCTCTTCCTGCGCGGCATGAATGGATTCGAGAAAAAGAGGATATTTCAGACGAGGCTTATGAGGTCTATTTCAAGCACTTCAACCCGGATCTGTTTGACGCACGCGATCTTGCTCAGCGCGCCAAAAGAGCGGGAATGAAATATGCCATCCTTACAACGCGTCACCATGAAGGCTTTTCCCTTTTTGATACAAAATTCAGTGATTACAAAATCACAAACACACCGTTTGGGCGCGATCTTGTACGGGAGTACGTCGATGCCTTTCGCGCCGAGGGAATTAAAATCGGTTTTTATTATTCCCTTCTTGATTGGCATCATCCCCATTATACAATCGATCAATGCCATCCATTGCGGAATCGCCCCGATGCTTTGCAATTGAACGAAGGTCGCGATATGAAGGTGTATGCGGAATTTATGAGAAATCAAGTCCGCGAATTGATGACAAATTACGGAAAAATCGATATTCTTTGGTTTGACTTCTCCTTCAAAAACAATTGGTACAACGGGAAATACGCCTTCTTTGACGGTGGAAAAGGAAAAGGCCCCGAGGAATGGGAATCCGAGAAGCTCATCGAGCTTGTACGGAGCTTGCAACCGCACATCATCATTAATGACCGCCTTGGAATCCCACAGGACGTAGTCACACCCGAACAACGCCAACTTGAATCCTGGCCGCAGTTTGAAAACGGTGAATACAAAACGTGGGAAGCGTGTCAGACCTTCTCCGGCTCTTGGGGATATTTTCGAGACGAGATGACCTGGAAATCCCCGGAAATGCTGATCCAGATGCTCATTAAAACAGTTGCCTATGGCGGAAATCTTTTAATGAACGTAGGACCGTGCGGAAGAGGTTACATAGATGACCGTGCTTGCGACGCATTGGATGTATACGCAAGATGGATGAAATATAATGATCGCTCCATCTACGGCTGCACAATGGCAGAACCCGAATTCAAAGCTCCCGCGGGTACTTATTTGACGCAAAGCGAGGATGGCAAGCGATTGTATGTGCATCTGTTCTCCTATCCCTTTAAAACGTTAACAATGGACAATATCGGAAACAAGATCGAATATGCCCAGTTCTTACATGATGCGAGTGAAATACAGTATCAGTTGGACACGACTCCTTCCAATCTCCCTGCAGGAAGCTACCGTGATGCGGATCCGACCACACCCGAGCGTGTCCATTTTACCCTTCCCGTCGTAAAACCCAATCAACTTGTTCCCGTCATTGAAATCTTCTTGAAATAAACAAATCCAATAAAAATAAGTTGGCAGTCTCGATTCTCAGATGGAGACTGCCAACTTATTTTTATTCTGTTGTATAGTTATCAAAATAGCCTTGGATATAAACAATCGGAGTTCCCTTGTCCCCCGAACCGGAGGTCAAATCGCAAAGAGATCCGATCAAATCGGTCAACCGTCTCGGGGTTGTTCCCTCGGATGCCATGTTTCCGTAAAGATCGTTGTCCTTTTGCTGAATCTTTTCCTTGATTGCCGACTTCAAAGCGTCTCCTGAAAGATTTGCAAAATCATTATCCGCAAGATACTTCAGTTTCAATTCATTCGGAGTTCCCTCAAGTCCCGAGGTATATGCGGGAGAAACCACAGGATCGGCAAGCTCCCAAATCTTTCCAACAGGATCCTTGAATGCTCCGTCACCGTATACCATGACCTCAACGTTCTTACCGGTTGCGGCAAGAAGACGCGCGTGAATATCCTCCACCAAGGTTTGGCAGTCGCGCGGGAAGAGCTTCACTTGAGTATCCGTTGCCTTGTTAGAACCAAGCAAGCCGTACTGCTCGTTGTAACCGCTTCCGTTTACGGGAGCATTGAGGATTTCATCTATACCAAATACGATCTCGGCGCCGGCGGCACGAAGAAGTCTTCTTGTGCGTACACGGGTGTGAATATCACAGTTAAGAACGTTCTTGGTGTACTTAAGAACCGCACGAGGATCGTTTGCAAATATAATTTCGCAATCTGCGCCCGCATCACGAATCAGCTTCTCGTAGTATTCCACGTAATCCACGCCGGTAAAGCGGTGCTTCTCATAACCGAAGAGCTCACGGTAAGTCTTCAGATCAAGAACGTCTGAATAAGGATTGACACCCTTTTCATCCACTGCATCCAGACTGATCAAATGGTTTCCAACCTCATCAGAGGGATAAGAAAGCACCAGAACAATTTTCTTTGCTCCCTTCGCGATTCCCGTAAGGCACACAGAAAAGCGGTTGCGGCTGAGAATCGGGAAAATGACACCGACGGTCTCCCCTCCGAATTTTGCACGTACATCCTCCGCAATATCATCAACGGTAGCATAGTTGCCCTGTGCGCGAGCAACGATCGCTTCGGTCATTGCAACAATGTCACGGTCTCTTATCTCAAAGGCTGCATCCTTAGATGCTTCCAAGACAGATTCTGTTACAATTTCCGCGAGATTGTCTCCGCTGCGGATGATAGGTGCGCGAATACCTCTTGATACTGTGCCAACCATACGGCTCATAAATCATACACTCCTTTTTTTACCCGATGCAATCGGGAATCAGAAAATTTTATCACAACTAATAGTATATCAAATATTTCATCGTTTGTAAAGTATTTTTTCTAAAAAAAAGAGTTTTGATCCCATTTTTTTTAAACTTTTTTATCGAGCACCTGATATGGGATAACGATCATGATTATGAGTGTGTGCTCAACAGCTGAAGAAAACCGCGAAATTTAAAATCATCATATAAATCAACCAAACGTCATGCAGCAAAAGAAGCATTCCCGCAAATTTACTGACACGTGCAAAGCAGACGGTCACACAAACCGAAAGACAGAGAATCAATACGCTTTCCAGAACACTTAAAAAAATGAGCCCGGCAGCAAAAAAGGTAGGATACCAGCAAAGCTCCAGGACAGCAAGCAGAGTGAAAATCATCCCTCCCTTGTATTTATCCACCTCGCAGCCGCCCCCCTTATATCCGAGAACAAATCCCAAGGCACAGCCGATCGTAAAAAATGCAACCGTCCAAAAAAGGCAGAGCATCCACACAGGCGGAAGAAGATGTGCGATATCCAATGCAAGAATTGTCAGATGAGGGCTCCCCACCAAAAACCTTACGACGATTCCACCCAGGGCAAGAAGGGAGCCCATAAGAAGCATCAAAACAGAGCTGCTTTGATTCATTTCCAAGGTCAGCCATGCGCCCACCTTGATCTTTCCGTATCTCTTTTTATACAAAAAACAGCACCTCCTTACAGAAGATGCTGTTTTCGTTGCATCCTCATGTCACAACAAAATATGCATGAGAATACCGCTTTATTCAAAGAACGGGATTCGCTCTTCCTTTTCGTACCATGGAATCGGTATGGGATCCGAATCGAAGTTCCACTCTTCAAAATAGGATCGATACCGCTCCCACGGATCGTCCGAAAGGAGAGGCGAGGATCGGTTATATTGAATTTTGGTGTTCGAAACACCGCAATGATCGGAAAGAGCCGTGGCGAAATATGCCTGTTCCGGATTAGGATTGATCGGGTACGAGGACGGAGGTTCGCGGTAAACGTACTGCGCGTCCGTCACGTAAACCTCTATCGGAAAATGCCGCTCCACACGAATCAAAGAAATTTCTTTCGAAGCTTCATTGTCGCACTCTCCGTGTAAAACACCGCCGTTTTCGGAGTCATATCTGCATATCACATGGCAATCACATTCTTCTTTCGGCTCAGTTCCCTTTACAAACCACCCTTTCGCAATTCGATTTCCTCTGGGATCCAACTGACATGCGGCACATGGCAGCTTTCCGGAATCCTTACAATATTCCACCTCAACTACGTCATCCGAAATGCGGAAGCTCCGATTTCCGCCCTTTCTCTCCAAAATTCCTTGCATGACGTGATTCCAAATCCCCGTGGAAAGATTGCGCCCTGTCAGAACCGCAGGATATTCGTAGCCGCACCACACTCCGCAAACGATATCCGGCGTGTATCCTATAAACCAACGGTCGTAATCGTTGCTGGAGGTTCCCGTTTTCCCGGCGCAATCATACGATTTATGCAAGGTAATCGCTCCCGAGGTGCCGTCTTTTACAACCCCCTCCAAAAGCTTGGTCATTACGGATGCGTTTCCTTCGGAAAGAACCCTTACGTCTCTTTCTCCGCTCGACAGCAGAATGCGCCCTTCGGCATCCAGAACACGGTAATAGGACCTGGGCGCATGATAAATTCCACCATCCGCAAAAGCGGTATATGCCGCTGTCATTTCTCGCAAGGTTACTCCGTTCGAAAGCTGACCGAGCGCCAATGCCGCATCTCCAATCTCTGTATCCGCTTCAAGATTCGGAAGGTCAAATCTCTCATCAAGAAACTTCAAAGCCCCCTTAGCACCAAGCTCTCTTAAAATTCGTACCGCAACCGTGTTGGTGGAATGCGCAACCGCATAGGAAACGTCGGTCAATCCACGGTAAACACCGTTTGCGTTTCGCGGCCATGCGTTCTTCCCTGAAAAATGAAAATCGGTTGGAACGTCGTCATAAACGCTCCCCCATGTGATCAAACCACGCTCCAGTGCCGGTGCATAAACGGAAAGAGGCTTAAGGGTTGACCCCGGAGGTCTCTTTGCCCCCGTGGCAAGACTTTGTAAGCGATTGCCTTTTTTCTCTCCTGTTGCTCCCACAACGCCTAAAATGTCTCCCGTACGACTGTCAATTGCAATGACGGAGGATTGCGCGCGCTCACCGTTAGGATTCATCGGGAGAAGCACAGCAGTTCTGTAATACTCCTCTAAAAAGAGCTGAATCTCCTCATCCATTGCCATATCAACCGTGAGCCCTTTGGTATAAAAAAGACGTGTCGCCGCCGCACGACTTAACTGATATTTTTCCATCAGATCAAAAATTACGTCATCGATCACCATATCTACATACCAGGAGTTGACGCCCTCATTGTTGACTGTAGAATCAACGCAAAGTGTCAACGGTTCACTGAATGCCCTACGGTACTCCTCATCGGAAAGATATCCCTCTCTCTTCATTTCCAAAAGGATCAGATTTCTTCTTTCGAGATTATTTTCCGGGAAATGAATCGGATTGTAATAAGACGGATTGTTTGTGATTGCCGCAATGGTTGCACATTCCGCAACAGTTAATTCGCTCACTTCTTTTGAAAAATAATGAGCCGCCGCCATACCGATTCCGTCACAGTTGTCTGAAAAATGAATTACGTTGAGATAGAGTTCTAAAATTTCGTTTTTATCCAGATACTTTTCCAGATCTCTTGCCAAAATAATTTCTTGCAGCTTCCGTTTCCACGTCACCTCATTATTTCCCGTTACGTTTTTGATCAGCTGCTGTGTTATAGTAGAAGCACCGAAGCTATCGGAAAACCCAAGAAAATAATTGACGCAAGCCGCAAAAGTTCTTTTCCAATCCACACCGCGATGCTCTGCAAAGTGCTTGTCCTCAATGGCAATAAATGCATTTTTCAGTGCTTGCGGAACACTCTCAATAGGAACAAAATCACTTTGCTTTTGCCCAAAAAACGAATCGGTCACCTCTTTTTTTCTTCCCTCCCTCCCCTCTCTTGACTCAAATTCATAGATATAAAAGCGCGGCGATCGAACGATTCCCGCATCCGAAAAAAGATCGGTATCTATCTTTTTTTCAAAGGTTTGATCCATGCAGATGCCAATAGCAAAAATTGTGCTGCAAAGAATCAAAAGAAAGCACACAAAAAAAATCCAGGATCGCTTTCTGAAACCGTTTCTTTGAAAACGAGCAAACATTCAAACACTCCTTTTTCATTACTTGCGTTCATAGTATTTCCTCTTTTCCGAATAACAAACGGCGAATACGGAAATGCTATGAATAACCAAGAATTGAAAACAGAAACCGACATTGCGCGGTATCTTTATCACGTACAAACAAAGAAGGATGTGTTTTATGGATATTCCAAAGGTCTTTACACTTCTATGCGCTTTCATGCTCATTATCTGCATCGTTCTCACAGTCACCTGTGCAATGATCTTAAAAAACACGGTGGAGGAAACTGAAAAATGGCAATTAAGAACACAGAATATATTGGACAGCGTTGAAGTGTTTCAAAACAATAATGCACCGAACGGCGATACGCAAACCGAGCCCCCAACAAAAGAAGATTGTCCAAGCACGGAAGCAGACATTCTTTATAATAAATTTTATATCCGGGAGGAAAACGGAAAAATAGCGATCTATTGTGACGAGGGGCAATTGATCAGAGTACTTGACGTTCCCGTAAAGTTGTTGTCCTCAAAGGATCAAAAAAAATTACGGGAAGGGATTCGCGTCAATTCCTGGAATGAGCTCATTGCCTTGATACAGGATTACGAATAAAACGGAAGGGATGTCGCCTCAAATGTAGGCGACATCCCTTCCAAACTTTTTGAACAGATTTATGAAATGGAATTTTTTATGAAGCTTTTTGTAAACGTCTTTTTTCAAGCACACTCTCGATTTTTCGCTTCGTTTTTTCGCAAAGAAGCTTCATACCGATAGCGGCAGTCGGAATCATGCAGAAAAGATACGGATACACGTACTGAGATTTCGCTTCCCATACAGATTGGAACAGGAGCCCTCCTATGAAGAAGAGCAACAAAGGCTCCCAACTGTAAAAGGATTTCCTTCCGATCATCAAAAAAACGAGTGTAAAACCCAAAATCATCATAGTGACCGCTTTGGATAGGTAAGAAATATTTTTTAAAGCGGTCTCCCCTCTATAAATAGATTGCAAGAGCGGAGTATGCGTAAATTGGTTACAATCCTCCAAAGGTCCGCTCCAAGTAGATTGATACATCGGCTCACACCATTGGGAAACCGTCTTGTCTCTGAAAAAGACGATTGCTTTTTGGGGATCTTTTTTCATTCTCTCGATATTTTCTTTCAAGCGTTCTTCGCCGATCCGAGCTGCAATCTCCGGATCATATCCGGAATCTGTATACGTACTGTAGTTGAACCCGTTATACCATCCCGGTCCACGTGAGCTACTCCCCATGTCAGTTCCCATCGCAATCCATAAAACAGTAGGAGTGCCACCGTCCATCCGAACGTCCGTTTTTTCTTCATAGTAAAAAAGAATCATTTGGGAAGGAAGCGAAAAGCAAAGAAGGAGTGCCATCGCTGCAAGCAGCGGCTTCAAAAGATCTTTCCCGTGTAAACGCACCGCATCCAAAATCCAGTAAATCAGAACGGCAATCACACCGATCAAAAAGTTTTGCTTGAGACAGGAAGCCACGGAAAGGGCGAGCACGGCAAACGCTGCATGATAAATTTTGTAGTCACGAGTAAAACGAATTGCGTTATAAAATCCCAAAACCGTGAAAAAAAATCCGGGGATCAGCCCATAGGCAAACAAAACAAAGAAAAATTGCGGCAAAAAAGCAAAGGAGAAAAGAACTGTTAAAATCGCAGCCGTACGGTCCTTATTGGACATCAGCTCGGAAATCTTGAGAGTGAAAAAATTGATCCCGAGAACAAAACACACGTTCAACGAAAAATTGAGTTGAGGAGACTTCGAAAAAATCTGCAATACGGAATCATAAAAGAGCAATCCCGTTTGTTGAGGATAGCGTTCGATATATCCGCCTTTTGTGAATGCAGAATAATCTCCGACTGATATGCGTCTTGCAATACGAAAGACAGAGGACGCATCCGCTCTGAGCGTAGGATCTACGTTTGCAATCAAATAAATCGCCATACCGACGTATGCGACAGAAAGAACAGCGAACAAAATATATGGGTTGATCTTATTGAATTGCTTCTGAAAAACCGCAAGCAAAAGAAGAAATCCAAATGCTAAAACAAGGATTACGTGCCCACCGAGCAAAAATCCGTCGATCGTTACCTTCTCCGTAGCATTGCCTTTTACCGAGGCGTTGTAGACGAAATTGAGGAGGAGAATCACGTAGACTGCAAAAATTGAAATCAACCAAAGCGAGGTGTGAAGGAACCTATAAATTTTCGATTTGATCACCGCGATCACCTCCTTTCCCAAAATTTATAAAACGATGACGCAATCAACCATCAATTCTTTGAAAGATCGACGCGTTCAGCGGAAAACACTCTGAATATCTGCGGAGGATAGGATTCCGCCACAACACCGTTATAATCAATCTTCAAGTAATCTCCAACCTCATAATCGGGGCTGATCTCACGGTCTATATGTACGATTACAACGTCCATTGGTAAAATGTACTGTTCCTCACATTCCACCCGCTCCAAAAGGCAGCTTCCCTCATACTTTTCCACGACCTTGCCAATGAAAGTAACCTGCTCCTCATGTCCGTTTGCCATGCATGCAACCCCTGTCGCGCAAAGAAGTAAAACGATGAAACAAAATACAGCTTTTTTCATATTCACACTTTCCTATCGGAATTCAAACGCAACGTAAGTCTTTGCAAGACCGCTCCAAGCATCAAGGAGACCGCGGAGATGAGCAGATACCAAACAGCGTGCACCAAAGCTGATTCGTTATAGTAAATAAACACAGACGGAATGAAGAGCAAAGAAACCCCAACAGGATATAAATACCTCATTTTTTCTTTTGAGAAGCACCCCAACAAGAAAGACAACAACGCAGTTGCCAGAATGATCAAAAGCACCATTCCGATGGCATCCGTTGGCCCGGCAAACAAAGGAAATACGTAAAACATAAGCAGCTGAATTAACAAAGCAACAGTTTCCTTCAGATATTTTCGCATATATACGTTCCTCTTTTCTTCAAAAAATCAAACAGCGCGTTAAAAAATCCCCTTGTTGTACTTGATCATAGCATAAAAGCTGACAGCAATTCCCGCAAGCAATCCAACGATCATGAGAACTGTTCCGGCGATCACAAAAAGATCTCCCTCCAAGAGTTCTCCCAAGGTCATCAACACACCGCCGACGATCACGGAAATTCCGATTAAAATCATCCCAAGACCGACCAAGCGTCCAAAAGGAAGGCGATCTGCTTCCGTAACACGCTTTCTATGATAGGAATGAAGCATGGATATATTCCCTTTTGTATTGAGAATTCCAATCACGATGCAAAGAATCCCCACAGCAATCGTAACAACTGCTCCCGTAATCACACCACCCATAACAGTCACCTCGCTAAAAAAGTATTTGAACCGGTTTTTATATATTATATCAAAGAAATTACAAAAAGTAAATAGAAAGACCGGTGGTTTCTTTAAATTAATTGGTTATTGCTCCCGGGTAAAGAAACCTTTGAGACAAAGAATGAAACCGATCAAAAGCCCTGCGAAAAACACAACGGCACCAACTCCCGAGCCTGCCATCCACAGAGGAACACCGCAAGCAGCAACGATTAAAAAAGCAAGTCCCAACAACATTGTTTTTACAGATTTCATAAAGCGATTCCTTGTTCAAATTCTTATTTTTGATGTGTTTTTACGCTCACAAACAAAAAAGTCAATTCAGCTATCATGGACACCGTAATCAATGCCCCGACAATGGAGAAATAGTGAATACCCAAGAGCAACGGACACAATGACAACACTACACCCACACACAGTAAAACCTTTGCGGCTACAATCGTTTTGGTTTTTTCGGTAAACAGATAAAGCAGTAGCAATCCTAGGATTGCGCACGTGATGATAGCAGTGAGAAAAGGTGCGAAATTCGCATATCCAAACGGAGTCAGGTCAAAATATGAAAACGTCATTCGCCACGGTTTCCCTTCGGGATTTGCAAAGTTACATACCGCCCCATAAGGTAAAATTTCCAAAATCAACGTAACAAGTGGGAGAAATAAATAAAGCAGTCTTTTTTTCATATCACCACTCCTTAAATAAAATCATACCATAATTATGCTGAAACGCAAGTTTATGTTACTCTATTATTTGGATTTTCAAAAAAATCAATGGTACTCAAATTCAAAATCACCGTCTACACATTGGTCGGGAGAAACAAGAATGACGTAGATTGCTTTTTCATGATCATATTGATCATCAAGTACAATGGTCTCATCATAGGATTCTCCACCCTTCACCGTACGAAGCAATTCTTTTTCACCGTTAACACCGATATAAACATTCATTTCACCTTCCTTAAGGCTCGCTTCAAAATCAAGTGTATGCTCCCCGTCGCCGTCTCTTCTTAACTTGAAATTGTACGTTCCCTTGAAAGTACCAAATTTCATACTTGCTTCATCGCCATGAGAAGAAGTCATTAGAATAGTCGCAGAATAACTATTGACATATCCGCCACAACCGCAGAACATCCCCAACGTAAGGATCAGTGTCAATACAAAACAAAGCTTTTTCATGACTTTATTCCTCCTTGTAGTTTGTTTTATCAAATTCAAGTTGATCGGACAGTGATATTATATCATAAAGCAAAAATATTTGCTTGCAAAGACATTTTTGCGATACGCTTGCGTACCTCTCATCCAAAGGAGCAGGCACACGAAGTTTCGTGCGATATCGTGAATATCGTGAGTATCGCCCAATAAAGTGTTGCACCAAATTTGCACCAAAATCACACCAACGCTTAACGCCTATTCAGCTCGACAAATTGGAATTTGTCTAACTGTTTTCTGAAATCCATGTCTTTGACCAAGCAAATAATGTTTCGGACATCAAATTGAAATCTATTGTTCCGCCATTTTTTAAATTCATAAATGTTTCGACAATGACCTGTTCATTGGAAGATACAACTTTGAGCAATTCTTTTTGATGGCTGATATAGTTTCCTGTTTGCTTAAAAGCAATTGCCTGTACAACAAAAGAAGCTGATTTGTATAAATCTCGCAAAATATCCTCACTTTTTTCATGTAGCATATTGTGAACACAGCCGTGATATATGTTGCAAGCACCAATTTTAATTGCTCTTTCAACAGCTACCTTGTCAAGCAACGGCAATAAT
>JAZSMX010000063.1:0-9160 GCA_045536125.1 Eubacteriales bacterium
CTGCAGGCGAGAACGGCGTATTCGGTAACGTAGAGATGCTTAAGTACATCCGTCAGAACGTTCGTACATCCTTCGATAAGCTCTTCGAGGACGCTATCGGCTTCATGTACGCAGACGTTGACGAGAATTCTGCAAACAACAGATATCATACTCTTCTTGCTAACAACGGTTATCAGTTCGCAGGTATGTCAAAGACTTACGAGGAGCTCCAGCCCATTAAGGCAGAGGCTCTTAGGAACCTTGAGGCAGAGTATTCTAAGCTTCCCGCATAATTTGATCTTAGGAACAAATTGTGAATTCTTAGTTTAACTTAATAAAAAAGAGAGGACATTTCGGCGATAAACCGATTTGTTCTCTCTTTCTGTTTGTAATAAGGGGTTGGGCTTAGCCCCTAATGCGTTTTCGCATGGGACTCACCCCCAAAAAGTGTTATTTCTCCGCGGCGGTCTCACAGTAGAGGCAGCGGTACACGCGGCGCTCGGAATCGGTCAAGCGGAAGATGTGAGGCAGCTCCTGCTCGGTGGAGGTGATGCAGCGCGGATTTTTGCACTTGATCACGTCCACAAGACGAAGAGGAAGCGCGATCTGCTTCTTTTCGACGATCTCGCCGTCCTTGATCACGTTCACGGTCACGTCCTTGTCCACGTATCCGAGAATGTCCATGGAAAGGTCGATGTCCGCATCGATCTTGATGATGTCCTTCCTTCCCATCTTGCGGCTGCCGACGTTTTTGATCAGAGCCACGGTGCAATCCAGCTCCTCCAGCGAGAGAAGTCTGTAAAGCTCCATGCCGCGTCCCGCGGTGATGTGATCGATCACGATCCCGTTCTTGATGGAGTCGATGTTCATACGTTCACCTCCAGAAGCTTCATGATCAGAGCCATACGGATGATCTTTCCGTTATAGACCTGCTTGAAATAGCAGGCACGGGGATCGTCGTCAATGGCAACGGCGATCTCGTTGACACGGGGCAGCGGATGCATGACGGAGAGATCCTCCTTGGCAAAGCGGAGCTTGTCGGGGGTGAGGATGTAGCTGTCCTTAAGTCGCAGATAGTCCTCCTCGTTAAAGAAGCGTTCTCTTTGCACACGCGTCATGTAAAGAATGTCAAGCGAGGGGAGCGCAGAAAGAAGATCGGACGTCTCCTCGTAAGCGATGCCGTTTTTCTCCAGCACGTCCTCGGTGATATAGTTCGGAACTCTCAATTCCTCGGGAGAAACGAGAACGATCTTGATTCCCGTATATCTTGAGAGTGCGGAAATGAGGGAATGCACGGTGCGGCCGAACTTGAGGTCGCCGCAAAAGCCGACGGTGAGATCGGAAAGTCTTCCCTTCTCACGGGAGATGGTCAAAAGATCGGTCAAGGTCTGCGTGGGATGGTTGTGACCTCCGTCGCCCGCGTTGATCACGGGAATGGAGGCGTTCATCGCCGCCACAAGGGGTGCGCCCTCCTTGGGATGGCGCATCGCAATGATGTCCGCATAGCAGGAAACGGTCTTCGCGGTGTCCGCAACGCTCTCGCCCTTGGAGGCGGAGGAGGAAGAACCGCTGGAAACCGACATCACGTTACCGCCAAGCTCGTACATTGCCGCTTCAAAGCTCAGACGCGTACGCGTGGAGGGCTCGAAGAAGAGCGTTGCCAGCTTCTTGCCGTGGCAGACCTCGCTGTATTTCTTGGGATTTTCAATAATATCGTTCGCCACCGCGATCAATTCATCGATCTCACGGGGGGAAAGATCCTGAATATCGATCAAGCTTCTCATACGTCGCCTCGCTTATGCCTTTGCGCCGTTGATCGCAAGATATGCCTTGATGCGTGCTACGTCCTCGGCATTCTTTCCGCTCGCTTCCAGATACTCGATGATATCGTAAACGTCCACGATGGAGTAAACGGGGAATCCGAACTGCTCCTCGATCTCCTGCATTGCGCCCTTGTCACCCTGTCCCTTTTCCTTGCGGTCTACCATGATGAAGGTGGCAGCAACCTTGACGTTCTCCAAGTGCGACAGGATCTCCATGCTCTCTCGGATGGCAGTGCCCGCGGTGATGACGTCCTCAATGATGACGACCTCCTCGCCCGCTGTGGGAACGTAGCCGACGAACACGCCGCCCTCACCGTGATCCTTGACCTCCTTGCGGTTGAAGAAGAAAGGAACGTTGAGTCCGTTCTTGGACAGCGCGACGGCAGCGGATACCGACAGAGAAATGCCCTTGTAGGCAGGCCCGTAAAGAACCGCGGGCTTCTTGCCGAGCTTTTCAAAGTAAGCCTTTGCGTAAAACTCTCCGAGGGTTGCGATGTCGTTTCCCGTCTTGATCATGCCCGCATTGATGAAATACGGGATCTTTCTTCCGCTCTTTGCGGTAAAATCACCGAACTTGAGAACGCCTGCGTTTTCAAGGAATTCAATAAACTCTCTCTTATATGCTTCCATTTTTTCAATCTCCCAATCAAATGTTTTTTGCTTTTTTGTATCCGCTGACCTATCAAGCCGACGGATGAGGGCTCAATCTACAAATTCGGCAACGCAGCGCTCGTATGCCGCCACGGGATCCTCCGCCGCGGTGATGGGACGTCCCACCACAATGTAATCCGAGCCGATCCGCTTCGCCTCTGCCGGCGTCATCACTCTCTTCTGGTCTCCCACGTCTCCGTCGGCAAAGCGAACGCCGGGGGTAACGGTCAGAAAGCCCGCGCCGCAACGCTCATGCACCTTGCCTGCCTCTAAAGGGGAGCAAACGACACCGTCAAGACCTGCTGCTTTTGCGTTTGAGGCATAGTGCATCACGACCTCCGCAATGGGCTCCTTGATCAGAAGATCGTTTTCCATGCTCTCCTGGTCGGTGGAGGTCAGCTGCGTGACCGCGATCAGAAGCGGACGCGTGCCGTCGGGACGCGTCAAGCCCTCAAGTGCCGCCTCCATCATGCGCTTCGTACCCGATGCGTGGAGGTTGGTCATATCTACGTCAAGACGGGAAAGCACCGCCATCGACTTTTTCACCGTGTTGGGGATGTCGTGAAGCTTGAGATCAAGGAAAATCTTGTGTCCGCGCTTCTTGATCTCGCGAACGATGGAGGGGCCCTCCGCATAATACAGCTCCATACCGATCTTTACAAAGGGCTTTCTTCCCGTGAATTTGTCAAGGAAGGCAAATGTTTTTTCCGCGCTGTCAAAATCACACGCGATGATGACGTCTTTTCCCATGTTTCTGTCTCCTTTTTACAGTGATTCTTATTTTATTTTTTGTTTCTCACAGACTCCGTCTGCCCAGTATGCCGCCGCCGATACCCAGGAGGCGATTGCCGCGTCCTCCCATTTTGCGTTTTGGCAACGGGTGATCGCGTTTCCGAGCGCCGCGCCGTGCGGTGCGTCGGGATAGATATGCATTTCAAACTCCACCCCCGCATCACGGTAGGCAGATGCCAGCACCAGGGAGTTTTTCACGTCCACCACACCGTCGTTGGAGGTGTGCATGAGAAAGGCGGGGGAGGAATCCGCGTCCACGTGCCGCTCGATTGCCACCGCCTCCGATTGCTCCCTTGTCGGGGTGTCCGTGCAAAGAAGGTTTTGGAAGGAGATCGCATGATGCTCGGGGCTGATGACGGGGTAGATCAGCATCACACCCGCAGGACGCGCCAGAGCGGGAGAGATCCCCGCACGTGTGACCGCGTCAAGCTTCCAGAAGACTCCCGTCGATGCCGCTAAGTGTCCCCCCGCGGAAAAGCCGACCGTAAATACCTCGTCCGCCTTCACACCAAGCTCATTTGCGTGCGTTTTGATGTAGGCAATCGCGCTTGCCGCCTCGATCTCCTGGCACGGAAAGGGAGCTTTGCGACCTACCGTGTAGTGAAGCACAAAGGCGTTATAGCCGTGAGGAAGGAACGCCATTGCAATGGGCTCGCCTTCCCTATCAGCACAAATATTGCTATAACCGCCGCCGGGGATCACCACCAAAGCGCGTCGGGTGAAGTCGCTTACGGGATCGGCAATGTACGCGTCCAGCCACGCACCGCCCATAAGCTCAATTTTTTCAAATCTCATGGTTTATGCCATTCCGATGATGTCGGAAAGCCTTTCAATCTTGTATTTTTCCATCACGCGGGGAAGATCGTTGACAATGTCACGGGACGCGTACGGATTGACAAGGTTCGCAGCTCCCACCTCGACGGCGGTCGCCCCCGCCAGCATCATCTCGATCACGTCCTCGGCGCTCGAAACACCGCCCATGCCCACCACGGGGATCTTGACGGCATGCGCCACCTGGTAGACCATCCGCACCGCCACGGGGAAGATCGCGCTTCCCGAAAATCCGCCCATCTTGTTGGCGATCACGGGACGGCGGGTACGCAGATCGATCCGCATGCCGAGCAGCGTGTTGATCAGACTGATGCCGTCAGCGCCCGCCTCCTCGCATGCCTTCGCAATGGAAACGATGTCGGTCACGTTGGGGGAAAGCTTGACGATGGCGGGCTTCTTTGTCACCGCCTTGACCGCGCGCGTCACACTTGCCGCCGCTCGGGGATCTGTTCCGAAGCTCATTCCACCTCCGTGCACGTTGGGACAGGAGACGTTGACCTCCAGCCAGCCCACCTGCTCCTCACGGTCAAGCAGCTCACAGGTGTATGCGTAGTCCTCGATCGCAAAGCCGCTGACGTTTGCCATCACGGGCTTTGAGAAGCACTTTTTGAGTTTTGGAAGCTCCTCGGAGATCACCTTCTCCACACCGGGGTTCTGAAGTCCCACGGCATTGATCATTCCCGCGGTGCATTCCGCGATACGGGGCGTGGGATTTCCGAATCTCGGATCCTTCGTCGTTCCCTTGAAGGAGAACGTTCCGAGACAGTTGATGTCGTAAAGCTCGGCAAACTCATAGCCGAATCCAAAGCAGCCGCTCGCGGGAATGATCGGATTGTCCAACGGAATCCCGCAAAGTGTTACCTTTAAGTCTCCCATAAGATCTCCTCCTTCTTCATCACAGGACCTTCGCGGCAAATGCGCTTGTTGCCCGTCAGTGTCTTGCAGGAGCAGCCCATGCAAGCGCCGAATCCGCAGCCCATGCGCTCCTCAAAGCTCATCTGTCCCGACGTGCGGCTCGCCTTATGAACGGCGCGCAGCATCGCTTCGGGGCCGCAGGTGTAAAAATACGTGTAATCGATCTCATCCATGGCGTTCGTGACAAAGCCGCGAACTCCGTAAGAGCCGTCCGCGGTGCAAACGGTGACGTGTGCGCCGAGGTCGGAAAATTCCTTTTCATAGAAGATCTCGTCCTTGGTGTTAAAGCCGAGGATCACGGAAACGTCGCAGCCCTTCCCGATCAGCTCCTTGGCAAGCATGTAAAGGGGAGGCACACCGACGCCGCCGCCGAGAAGCAAGGGGCGTTCCCGGGAAAGCGAGAGATCATAGCCGTTACCAAGTCCCGTCAGAAGATCCAAGACGTCGCCCGTCTTCATTCCCGCCATCTGCTCCGTGCCCTTTCCCACGACCTTGTAAATCAGGGTGAGCGTGCCGTCCTCGCAGTCGCAGACCGAAATCGGTCTGCGAAGGAATTTTCCCGAAAGCAGGACGTTGACAAACTGTCCGGGAGCGGTGATCGCCTCGGTGTCTCCCGCAAGGCGCATCCGATAAACCGTCTCGGTCAGGGGAATGTTTTGGGTGATGGTAAAAAGTCCCTGTTTCATGTCGCTCTCCCTTATGCGTCGATGGTGGAAATGGTCTGCGTGGTCTCCTCAAGCACGTCAAGCAGCACGCGGATGGTATCCAGCGCGGTAAAGAGGTTGACGTTGTTCTCGGTCGCACAGAGACGGATCTCCTGACCGTCGTGCATCTGCTCAACGCTTCCGATGTCGCGCGTGTTGATGACGTATTCGATATAGCCCTGGCGAAGTGCCTCGGGAATCTCGTCGCTTCCCTCGCTGATCTTTCTGAGCGCATGGGTGCGGATGCCGTTCTCCTTGAGGAATTCCGCCGTGCCCTCGGTCGCCTGGATGTTAAAGCCGAGGTTGTAGAAGCGACGGATGAGAGGAAGTGCCTCCTCCTTGTCCTTGTCCGCGATGGTGGCAAGCACCGTTCCGTAGTTCTGAAGCTTCATGCCGGATGCCTGGAGTGCCTTGTAGAAGGCGCGGTTGAGCTTGTCGTCGTAGCCGATCGCCTCACCCGTAGACTTCATTTCGGGAGAGAGGTATGCGTCAAGTCCGCGGATCTTGTTGAAGGAGAATACGGGCACCTTGACGTACCAGCGCCTCTTCTCCGCGGGATAAATGTCGAAGATTCCCTGCTCCTTGAGAGACTTGCCAAGAATGACCTCGGTCGCGATGTCCGCAAGGCTGTAGCCCGTGGACTTGGAGAGGAAGGGCACGGTACGGGAGGAACGGGGATTGACCTCGATGATAAAGACGTTGTCGTTCTTGTCAACGATGAACTGAATGTTGTAAAGTCCCACGATGCCGATGCCGAGTCCCAGCTTCTTCGCGTACTGAAGAATGATGCCCTTGACCTTGTCGGAGATACTGAAGGTGGGATAGACGCTGATGGAGTCACCCGAGTGGATTCCCGTGCGCTCTACCAGCTCCATAATACCGGGAACGAAGACGTCTCTGCCGTCGCAGATCGCGTCCACCTCGACCTCCTTACCCTGAATGTAGTGGTCGACCAATACGGGCTTGTTGGGATCGATGTCAAAGGCGGTTCCGAGATACTTGCGAAGCTGCTCCTCGTTGGCGACGATCTGCATCGCTCTTCCGCCAAGGACGAAGCTCGGACGTACCAGCACGGGGTATCCGATTCTCTCCGCGGTCTTGGCACCCTCCTCGATGGTGGAAACGCCCTTGCCCTGCGGCTGGGGAATGTTGAGCTCCTCAAGAATTCTTTCAAAGCTGTCGCGGTTCTCCGCGCGGTCGATTGCCTCGCAATCCGTACCGATGATTTTGACACCTCTGTCCATCAGCGGCTGCGCGAGGTTGATCGCGGTCTGACCGCCAAGGGAGGCGATGACGCCCTCGGGATTTTCAAAATCGATGATCGCCATGACGTCCTCGGGCGTCAGAGGCTCAAAGTAAAGCTTGTCTGCCGTGGTGTAGTCGGTGGAGACCGTTTCGGGGTTGTTGTTGATGATGATCGCCTCGTAGCCCTCTCTCTTGATGGTCTGCACCGAGTGAACGGTGGAATAGTCGAATTCCACACCCTGTCCGATACGGATCGGTCCTGCGCCGAGCACGACGATCTTCTTCTTATCGGTCAGTCGGGATGCGTTCTCACCCGTGTAGGTGGAGTAGAGGTACGCGATATATTTGCCCGTGTGGAGGGTGTCCACCATACGGAAGACGGGAACGATGCCCGCGGATTTTCTCTGTGCCGTGACGGAAAGCTCGTCAGTGCCCCAAAGGCGCGCGATGAACTTGTCCGAGAATCCGAGCTTCTTCGCGGACTGCAGCGCATCGGTGTCTCCCACGTGAGAGGAAAGATGCTTTTCCATATTGACAATGCGAAGGAAGCTTTCAAGGAAGAGAGGCGTAATCTTTGTAATCTCGTGAATCTCCTCGACCGTCGCACCCATACGGAAGAGCTGGCAGATGGCGTGAATGTTGTCGTCACGGAAATCTGCGATATAGGAAAGCAGCTCCTGCTTGGTCATTCTGTCAAACTTCGGCAGATGGAAATGGCATACGCCGATCTCCAGAGAGCGCACCGACTTCAAGAAGCACTCCTCAAGATTCGAACCGATTCCCATGACCTCGCCCGTTGCCTTCATCTGCGTGCCGAGAAGGTTGGAGGCGGTGGTGAACTTATCGAACGGGAAGCGCGGGAATTTCGCAATGATATAGTCCAATTTCGGCTCAATTGCCGCCGTACCGCCCGCAACGGGGATCTCCTCCAGTGCCATGCCGACGGCGATCTTTGCCGTCACGCGCGCAATGGGATATCCGCTCGCCTTCGACGCCAGCGCGGAGGAGCGGGACACGCGGGGGTTGACCTCAATGAGGTAGTACTGACTGGAATGGGGATCCAGCGCGAACTGTACGTTGCATCCTCCCGAAATCTTGAGCTCGCGGATGAGCTTGATCGCACTGTCGTTGAGCATCTTCTCGTCCTCCTTGGAAAGCGAGAGGATGGGAGCGACGACGACCGAGTCACCCGTGTGAACACCGACGGGATCGACGTTCTCCATGCCGCAGATGGTGATGGCATGGTCGTTGGAGTCACGCATCACCTCAAATTCAATTTCCTTATAGCCCTTGACGCTCTTCTCGATCAACACCTGGTGAACGGGAGAGAGCTTGAAGGCATTCGTGCCGACCTCGATCAATTCCGTCTCGTTATTGGCAAAGCCACCGCCCGTACCGCCGAGTGTAAACGCGGGACGAAGCACTACGGGATACCCGATTCTCTTCGCCGCTTCCTTTGCCTCCTCCAAGGAATAGGTGATCTCGGAGGGGATGGTCGGCTCGCCGATGGACTGGCAAAGCTCCTTGAAAAGCTCTCTGTCCTCGGCTCTTGCGATGCTCTCGCTGCTCGTTCCGAGAAGCTCAACGCCGCATTCGCGAAGCACGCCCTTCTTTTCCAATTGCATGGCAAGATTGAGTCCCGTCTGTCCGCCGATGCCGGGAAGGATCGCGTCGGGACGCTCGTAACGAAGGATCTTTGCCACGTATTCCAGAGTCAGAGGCTCCATATATACCTTGTCCGCAATGGTGGTGTCGGTCATGATGGTCGCGGGGTTGGAGTTGACGAGGATGACCTCATATCCCTCCTCGCGCAAAGCGAGGCATGCCTGTGTGCCCGCATAGTCGAACTCAGCCGCCTGACCGATGACGATCGGACCTGAGCCGATGATCAGAATTTTTTTGATGTCTGTTCTCTTTGCCATGTTCTTCACTCCTCTGTTTTCTCTGTATTTTGATAGACTGTACGTCCGTTGTATACCGTCAAAAGATTCTTACCGTAGACCGTCCGTCCCTCAAAGGGCGTCGCGTGTCCCATGCTTGCAAACTCCCTCGGATCGACGGTGTAGGGTGTCTCCACCTCCCACACCGAATAACCCAAATCCGAATCGATCCCGAAGCGGCGGCGCGGAGCGAAGCACATCAGCTCCAGAAGCCGCTGGAGCGTCAATTTTTTCGTACGGACAAATTCCGTATACATCACGGGGAAGGAGGTTTCAAGCC
>JAZSMX010000060.1:0-18869 GCA_045536125.1 Eubacteriales bacterium
ACTTATTGATGGTCAAGGATAAGGAATTTTGGCTGACGATGCTGTATATCAGCATTGCGGTGGTCAATCTCGGATACCTTTTGATATCCCTTGCCAATACCGTAGGCTTTGCTCTGTTCGCCAATGACGTGGCGTACCTCGGCAGCGTGTTCCTCTCGGCGTTTATGTTCCTCACGATAGTTCGGCTTTGCGGATTCGAGATCAAAAATTTCGAATAATCTCCCTTTCGACACCCCCATAGGGTCTCGGCAGATTTAGGCGAGAAGCGTCGAATTCTTGATGGGTACAAAATCGGCGCAAGAATTAGCCCGTAATTTTTGGAGAATTCCGAAGGAATTCAACCGATTCCTGTCTCATTTTCCGGTTTTGAGGAAATACGGAGCTTTTTTCTTTTCTCCACGGGCTTTTTCGGTCAGGGCAGATGTGGCAGCCCCTTTTTTCGGGTTATTTTGAGTGCTTACAGGGCTCGGTGAAGAAATCGGTCAGATCTACCTCGTATCTTCCTGCCTCGTTCTTTCGAAAGCCGATGGCAAGGATGAGGGTTTCATTGTCGTAGTCTGCATCGAAGAAGGCACGGTGCACTCCGCAAAGGTCAATGAAGTTCAGCGCCGCGCGTCCCATGACGAACATCGGCTCGAATTCGTATCCCGTGGGGGCATGGGCGAAGTCCACGATACGACCGCCCTCGGCACTCATGGTAAACTGGCAGATGCCGCGCAATTCTCCGTCCACCGTTGCGCGATAGGCAAGGAGCTCTGTACGGAAGGGAATCTTGCATTGCTCGCAAAGTTCCTTTTGCTCCTCTTTGTTCTGAATCGGTAATACTTCCAGCATAAGATCATCCTTTCTCGTCCTTGTTTTTAAGATAAGCAACCTCGTCTTCGGTCAATTCTCTCCATTTTCCGATGGGAAGGTCTCCGAGCGTCAGCGTTCCGATGGCGACGCGGCGCAGCAGCTTGATACGAAGTCCGACTGCCTCGCACATGCGTCGGATCTGTCTGTTTCTTCCCTCGTAAAGATGCATTTCAAGCGTGTCCTCGGACAACTGTATGATTTCGACCGGAAGGAGGGGATAGCCGTCCATCGTCATCGGCGCTGCGAGCGCGAGAAGCTGTGACTGCGTGGGCACTTTTGAAAGAGTGACGTGGTATATTTTCGGGATCTCGTGACGGGGATGTGTCATCACATTGGCGAACGCACCGTCGTCCGTCATGAGAAGAAGTCCCTCGGAATCCATGTCAAGACGTCCGACGGGATAAAGACGCGTTCCCACCGAGCGTACGAGATCGGTGACGGTACGTCTTCCTTTTTCATCCTTGGCGGTTGTGACAAATCCGCGCGGCTTGTTGAGAAGAATATAGCGATAGGCGGTCTCTCTGCGCGGCTCGATCCGCTTTCCGCGGTATTCCACAATGTCCGTTTCGGGATCGACCGAGTCACCGACGTGAGCCGGCTTACCGTTGACCTTTACGTTTCCGCGGGCGATCTCTTCCTCGGCGGCTCTGCGCGAGAGAATGCCGCTGTCGGAGAAAAATTTTTGTAGGCGCATAGCGTCTCCTTGATTTTATCGGGAGGATCCGTCAAAAAGAGAGGTGATCCATGCCCAAAATTTGTTTTTTGTCTGTTTCTTTTGGACGGTATAGGCAGCGACCAGGGGGCATTCTCCCACCTGCTCACAAATTCCGTCGTTGTTGACGTCACAGAGGAACACGGCACGCGCGTAGCATTCTCCCTCAAGAATTTCCGCGTATTCAAAGCGGCGGCATTCAATGCGTACCTTGGTCGGAGACGCATCCTTGGGAAGAACGGCGGTGACCTCCTCGCGGTTGCACAGCATCACGTAAGCATCGCTCCCCCCGACGACCGAAAGGGGATAGAGAAGCTCCTCGCTCTTCGCGAGTGTGACCGAGCGGTAGAGAGAAAAGCCGTGATCCAGCATTCGCGTGTGATCGTTCCAGTCGCTCGGCGCGTCGATCGTCACCGCGATCAAACGCACCCCATCCCGCTCGGCGGCGGAGACGAGACACCGTCCGCTTCTTTGCGTGTATCCCGTTTTGACACCGATGCATCCGTCGTAAAGACGAAGCATTTTATTGTGATTGACCAACAGTCGCACCCCCTCCGTTCCCGCGTGGGGGATGGTGGTCTTTTTGGTGGCGACAATGGTGGCAAGCAGCTCGTTTTCAAGTGCCTGTCGCGCGATGAGGGCAAGCTCGTAAGCGGTGGTGTAATGCTCCTCGCTGTCCAGTCCGTGCGGATTCTGAAACCGTGTGTTGACAAGTCCCATGTCCTTTGCCTTCTGATTCATGAGAGACGCGAACGCCTCCACGCTTCCCGAAACGCCGATGGCAATCGCTACGGCGGCATCGTTGGCGGATTCCAGAAGAAGGGCATAGAGAAGCTGCTCAAGCAAAAGCTGCTCTCCCTCGACCAGATACACGGAGGAGCCCTCCGTACCGACCGCTGCGGCATCCACGGTGATCAGCGTATCCGCGGGAGCTTGCTCCAGCGCGACGAGCGCGGTCATGATCTTCGTGGTGCTTGCCATGGGGAGCGCGACGTTTGCTTCCTTCTCATATAGGACACCTCCGCTGTCGGCTTCCATCAGAACGGCACTTCTTGCGGATACGGAAAGAGATGCGTTCGTGGGGGAAGCAACGGTGGGGGACGCGTGCGCGCGGATCGGTTGCAGGGAAAAGAGAAGAGTGAGAGCAAGAAAAAAGAGGAAGAGCTTTTTGCATCTTGACATAATAATACCCTCCGGAAAAAACACATTCAGTCAATGTATATTTTTCCGGAGTGTATTTTATGCCGTTTTCGACACGTGGGGACGAATCCCTCTTTGAAAGCTCGGATCAGTCCTTATCTGCCTCTTGTGCATCCTCTGCATCAAGGTCCAGGGATTCCTCTTCCTCGTCCTTGGCGAAGAAGTCCTTGACACGGTTGATCATGGAGGGGGCACTGCTGATCAGATCGGCGATTTTATCCAAAGGACCGGGACCCTCGGATACCATGGGGATGAGCTCGACCTCGCCCGTGGGGGAGACGGTCAAAAAGCCGATGGGAGAGACGGTGATTCCCGTTCCGCCACCGCCGCCAAAGCTCTTTGCGCGGTCGGGAGACTTGGAGGGGAGATCAAGACCGCCCGTGGCAAAGCCCATGGAGACCTTGGAGATCGGAATGATGACAACGCCCGAGGGGGTGATGATCTGCTTTCCGACGATGGTATCTGCATCGATGATTGTACGTACCTGATCCAAAGAGCTGCGGATCATTTCCTTGATAGAGGATTCCTTTTCCATAATAATTTCCATTCCTTTCGTATATGCATGTTAATTTGTTTCTGTATTCAGTGCGGCTTCTTCCGCTTTTTTACGTTCTCGTACGATTGCCTTTTTCTTGGCGCGGCTTCTCTCCTTGAGGAAGGCGAGTGCCATGCCGACACCGATGGAGATCAGCTTTCTTATCTTGATTTTGCAAACGATGTCAATGTCCACCGTTGTCTTGGAGGCGGTGTAGTCGGGATAGATGGTCATGTCTCCGTACCTTCTTTTGAGATGTGAGAAGGTGGATTCGATGAAATTGAGAAGGTAGGAGGCGCTTTGCACGATCACACCGTAGGTGACTGCCGTTTTTGCGGCGTCTCCCGTGCCGACGGCAACGTGCATTCTTCGGAAGTGGAAGTGAAAGGCGCCCTTGGTCACCCGGTAGAGCTTTTTGAGAAGGGCGATGATCATTTCAACGTTTTCCTTGAAATTGGGCTTCGGTCCCTTCGGCTGCTCCTGTGCCTGTGCCTTTTGCTGTTCCTTCTTTTGCTTCTTGAGCTCTTTTTTCGCCTTTGCCTTCTGTCGCTTGAGGGCTGCCTTTTTGGCTGCCTTCTCCGCGGCTTTTTGCTGCTTCTTCAATTCGCGCTGCAACACCTTTTCGGGGTTTTTGCATTTTTCAAGGCGCTTCGGCTTCTTTTCCTTTTTTTCCTTGTCGGAAACCACGGTGATATTGATTCCGCAAGTGCCCACCTGAACCTTTACTTTTTCACGGTAGACAATGCGTACTCTGACAGATCCGAGCAGAATGACGAGGATCGGAAGCGCGAGAATGGCGAGGACGATCCAAAGTACGATCAATTCTCAGATCCCTCCTTTTCTGTTTCCGGGAGCCCGTCGGGAGAGATTCCCGCTTCGAAGATGACGTTGCTCTCTTCGGGATCGACAGGCTCGGTGTATTCCTTCGGCTCACTTCCCTCGGGAATCTCTGCGGCAAGCTGCTCTGCCGCGTCGGTTTCCTCGGTCTGTGCGGCGGCAACGCTGAGGGCTTCCGTTTCGGGAAGCTCTTCAAGGCTTGAAAGCCCGAAGACACGTAGGAACTTGTCGGTTGTGACGTATTGCATCGGACGTCCCGGTGCGTCCAGTCTTCCGGCAGCCTCAATCAATCCCTTATCCAACAGGGAATTGACGGCATAGGAGCTGTCAACGCCTCTGACAAGATCGATGTAGGACCTTGTTACGGGCTGATTGCTGTAAGCGACTACCGCCAGAACCTCCATCGAGGATGCGGAGAGATTTCCACCGCGACGGATGCCCAATGCTTCACGGATATAGGGCGCGTATTTTTCCTTGGTGGTCAATTGACAGGTGGTGGGGTAGAGAAGAAGCTGAATACCGTGATGCGTGTCTTCCTTCTCAAAATGTGCCGCCATGTCGCGAAGCATCGCTTTGACGTCCTTGACGGGGAGTCCCAATACCTCCGCAAGCTTTTCGTAGCGCATAGGATAGCCTGCCGCAAAAAGGATGGCTTCGATCGCCTGCGCGATCTCAGCGGCGCTTTCAAGCGGTTCGAGGTATGGGGTTTTGGAATCTTTCTTTTCTTCCATAGCTGTATCAGTGTTCCTTTCGGTTAAGGATGGTTGCTGTCAGGGAGATTTTTTGCGTGCTCTGCCATCGAGCGGATGATCTCGTCCATATCAAGACCGATGTCGTCGAGAATGTCCTCTTCATCCATGGAAAGCTTTTCATCCAGCATTGCGGCAAGCTTCTCCTCGGCTTCGAGGTCGCTGTCATCCTCGGGGAGTGAATCGTCGATGACGAGCTGATCCCTCTGTGCGTCCTCACGGGCGCGGCGGCGCTCCTCGGCACGGCGCGCACGCTCTTCCTCCCGCAGTCGCTTCTTTTCCGCAAGCTTCTGCTCTCGGATGATGCGCCGTTGCTCGCGGTGCATTTCTGCCTTGGAGGAAAGCGGGATGACCTCGCCGTCGTAATTCTTGCGCTCAGTCTCTTCCTCACCCTCCTTGGGGGGCTCGTCGTTGACCGTGAATTGCGTACTGACACCGTGAATGACGGTGTAGGAGTCGGGATCCTCGCTGATCAGAATTTTTCTGACCTTGATCAGCTCTAAAATCCCAAGGAAAATCGCGATCATATCGGGAAGGGAAACGGCATCCTTCAAAAGCTCCTCCATGGAGGTGCGCTCGCGCGTTTCCATGTGCTGAAGGATTCCCACGATCTTGACGTCAACGGGAACGATGGGCTTTGCCACCAAGGGAGCAAACACCTGGCGCTCTGCCTTCGGTCTGCTTTCGTTCGCGGCGATAATTCTTCGCACCGCAAGGCAGAGGGAGGTGACCTCTTGATCCGCGACGAAGGTGGTGTCCACCGAAATTTCATCCGTATCCTTGACCATGCGTCCGCTGTAGATCTGATAAAGGGGCGCCATTTTTGCCACTGCTTGCTTTGCCTGCTGATAACGGAGAAGGGCTTCGGCGAGGTCTGCACGGGGATCCTTTTCATCCTCGCTTTCCTTGGGAAGAAGAAGCTTACTCTTGATCAGCATCAGCTCGCTTGCCATGACGATGAACTCGCCCGCGATCTCCATATCCATATCCCTTGCCGCTTCGATATAGGCAAGGTACTGGTCACAGATCAGAGAAATGGGGATATCTATGATATTCACTTTGTTTTTTTGGATCAGCGTGAGAAGAAGGTCAAGAGGACCTTCGAACTGATCCAAACGGTAAGTGACTGCTTCCATGAAGTTGGAATATCCTTTCTGATAACGTAAGGGGGATCAATGAATGAGGAACGAGAGAAAGAGATTTGCGATTGGGGTGGAAACCAGATCGGAGAGAGTGTAGGCAATCCAGGAGAAGGGGGAAAAGCTGAAGAACCTGGACAGCACGAACAGACCGATGAGAATGGCGAACATGATCTGCCTTTCATAACGCATCACCGCGAAATACGCGCGCGGCGGAAGAAAGACGAAGGCGATCCGCGAGCCGTCGAAGGGCGGGATGGGGATCAGATTGAATGCCATGAACAAAAAGTTGTAAATCGCGAGAAGCCAGAAGAGCGTCATGGTAATACTTACGACGTTGAGGGTAAAGGCGGTTCCCGACGTATAGTAAAGATAGCTGTACCACGCGCGCAAAAGTCCGTAGCCGACCGCCCCCAGAAGTCCGAGGAGGAGGTTGGCAAGAGGACCTGCCGCGGCGGAGAGTGCCATGCCGCGCTTCGGGTTGCGGAAATTGCGCGTATTGATCGGAACGGGCTTTGCCCAACCGAAGCCGAAGACCAGCATGCAGAGAAATCCGAAGGGATCCAGATGCTTGGCGGGATTGAGCGTCAGACGTCCGAGGTTGTGGGCGGTGGGATCACCGCACCTGTAGGCAACGTAGCCGTGCGCCGTTTCGTGAACGGTCAGGGCAAGGATGATGACGGGAAGGGAGAGAATGAGATCGATCAGGATCGATTTGAGATCTCCGCCCTGTAAAATTGAAAATAACATCAGGGAAATAACTCACTTTCCGAAAAAATTCAGTTGAGCCTTGTCACAGCGTAGATCTGATTCCAAAGCTCCGTTTTGCCCTCGTTTTTGAGCGAGGAATAGAAAATAATCGGAGTGTCCGCGGGGATGTCGGGGTGATTCCTTAAAAGTGCCTCCGACTTTTTGCGTTCGGTCGCGTTGAGCTTATCCGCCTTGGTGGCAACCACCAAAAAGGGAATTTGCGACGCGCGGAGGAAGGAGAGCATCATTTCATCGTCCGCCGTAGGGCCGATGCGGCTGTCCACGAGCTGGATGACGAGCTTGAGAAGATCGAGATTCGGATTCTTCGTAAAATATCCGTCGGTCAGATTGGACCATTGCTCCTTATCGGAGGGAGGACGCTTTGCAAAGCCGTAGCCCGGAAGGTCGACGAGAAACAGCTTTTTGTCCACGTCATAGAAGTTGATGGTGATGGTTTTTCCGGGGGATGCGCTGACACGTGCCAGGGACTTGCGTCCCAAGAGCGAATTGATCAGCGAGCTTTTTCCGACGTTGGATCTTCCCGAAAACGCGATCTGCACCATGGGATCGGTGGGAAACTGTCGGGGAAACCCTGCGCTGATCCGCAGGCTGACCGCATTTAAGTTGAGTGCCATCGAAACGGCTCCTTTCAATCGTCTTTGGATTCCGAGAAGCGGAGTGAGGAATTGCGTCCGACTCCCGTCGGAATGAATTTGGAGGCGGCAATTGCATCCGGGGCTTCCTCGTGAGAGGGAGATTCCTTCACGGGAACGAGCGCGTGGGACAGCACCTCGGACAGCTTGGAGCAGGGAAGAAAGGTCAGATGCTCGCGCGCTAAGGGATCAATCTTTTCAAGATCGCGCAGATTGTCCTTGGGAATGAGCACGGTTCTGACGCCCGCATTGTATGCTGCCATCGTCTTTTCCTTAAGACCGCCGATGGGGAGGACGTTTCCGCGCAGACTGATTTCTCCCGTCATGGCAACGTCGCGGCGCACGGGGATGCCCGACAGCGCACTGACCAGTGCCGTGACCATGGTCACACCCGCGGAGGGACCGTCCTTCGGAACCGCACCCTCGGGGAAGTGAATGTGAAGATCCTTCGTTTTGTAAAAGTCGGTGGGGATTTTGTATTCCGCGGCGATCGAACGGACGAAGCTGACCGCAAGAGACGCGGATTCCTTCATCACGTCTCCGAGAGAGCCCGTGGTTTCCACCTTTCCGCTGCCCTCAAGCACGGCAACCTCCACCTTGAGCAGACTTCCGCCAAGCTCGGTGTAGGCAAGTCCGTTGACACATCCGACCTCGTTTTCTTCGTCGATGCACTCGGGCAAAAGCTTGCGCTCGCCAAGATAAGTCTTGACGTCATTTTTGCCGATGCTGACGGATTTTAACTCCTCGGCGATCATCTTTTTTCCTGCCTTGCGGCAAAGGGAGGCAATGGAGCGCTCCAGATTTCTGACGCCCGCCTCACGCGTGTAATAATCGATGATCTCCGTGAGTGCCGCATCGGACAGGCGCAGCATGCGCTTGTTCATTCCGTGACGCTTGAGCTGCTTGGGAATGAGATGCTCGCGCGCGATCGCCAGCTTTTCACGTTTGGTATAGATGGAAAGCTCGATGATCTCCATACGGTCAAGAAGCGGCCGCGGGACGGAGTCGAGCGAATTCGCGGTGGCGATGAACATACAGTCGGAAAGATCGAAGGGAAGCTCCACGAAATGATCGCGGAAGCTTTTGTTCTGCTCCCCGTCCAGTACCTCAAGAAGCGCCGAGGTGGGATCTCCGTGACTGTCTCTTGTCAGCTTGTCGATCTCATCAAGCAGAATGAGCGGATTGCACACACCCGCTTGCGTGATTGCGGAAACGATGCGGCCGGGCATTGCACCGATATAGGTTTTTCTGTGGCCGCGGATGTCCGCCTCGTCACGCACACCTCCCAAGGAGATGCGGACGTATTTGCGGTTCATTGCTTCGGCAATGGAGGAGGCGATCGAGGTCTTTCCCACGCCGGGAGGGCCGACAAGGCAGAGAATCTGATTGTTCAGATCGGGATTGAACTGCTTTGCCGCGATGTATTCCACGATGCGTTCCTTGACCTCTTCCAGACCGAAGTGGTCGCGATCCAGCACCTTTTGTACCGCGGAGAAGCTGACGCGATCGCGCGTTTTCTCTCCCCACGGAATGGAAAGACAGGTGTCAAGATAATTGGCGATGACCGTTGCCTCGGCAGAGCCGAAGGGCGTTTTTGCGAGACGGTCGTTTTCCTTTTTCAGCTTTGCTTCCACCTCTTCGGGAAGCCTTGCGTTCTTGATTCGCTCGGCAAATTCGGCAACCTCGTCTCCCTCTCCCAATTCCTCCTGGATGACCTTGATCTGCTCGCGCAGATAGTACTCGCGCTGATTGCGGTTCATCCGCGCGGAAACACGGCGGCGGATGAGGGCTTCCTCCTCCATAACCACCGCTTCCTCTTCAAGAATTTCCAGAAGAAGCTCGGCGCGCTTGAAGGGATCGATGCATTCCAGGATGGCTTGCTTGTCTAAGGGGCGGTTTAGGATGTTGGCTGCGATGAAGTCGGCAAGAGCGCCGGGATCGGTGATGCGGCGCAAGGCGTTCATCAGATCCTCGGTGTTTGCGGGAAGATGCTTCAGATTCTTTTCCGCTGCCGCAAGCATTTCATGGACTGCGGCTTCTCCGCGGACACCGCCGCGGTCGGGAAGGGTGACGTGCTTGCAGACAAGATCCGCTTCGATGAACGCACCCGCGTTTTTGTAGCGAACGACACCCGCGCGGACGAGTCCCTCCGCGATGATACGGGTAGATCCCTCGGGGGTGCGGAGCATTTGCTTGATGCGAACGACGGTTCCGAAGCTGTAGAAGGGGAATTCCTCCTCCTCGGCATCGTCCTCAAATTCTTTATATGAGGTGAGAAACAGGAAGGAAGAGCCTGCGGCTGCGTTTTTGGCGGCTGCCGAGGCACTTTCGTCTCCCGCTTCGAAGTTGACTGTGATCAGGGGAAACGCAACGGTTCCGCGCAGAGCAATGACGGGAAGCGTTACGGATTCGGCTTTTTCGATATAAGAGGGCATTATAGGGGTTCCTTTCAAGGGCGCCGATGCTTTTTGCGTTTTCGGCGCTGAATATGGTAATTCATCTTATTATAGCATACTCTTTTGTGAATTTCCATACCTTTTTGAAAAAAAGTCCTCACTTTTGCGATCTTTTTTCAGCGGTGTCGCGGAAGGCTTGAAAAAAGTTTGAAATAAGCGTTAAAAAAATCGGTGACCACTTTACTTGCGAGGTTTTTTGTGGTATACTGATATGAGAAAATGCTGGAAAAGCAAAAGGAAACGGAGGTGGAGTTGTGACGGAGAATCCCTTTGTCCTCAAAAGTGAATATACCCCGACGGGAGATCAGCCCGAGGCGATCAACCGTCTCACGCAGGGGATTTTACGCGGAGAGAAGATGCAAACGCTTCTCGGTGTCACGGGATCGGGAAAAACCTTCACCATGGCGAACGTGATCGCGCGCACCAACCGCCCGACGCTCATTCTTGAGCCGAACAAAACGCTGGCAGCACAGGTCTGCTCCGAGATGAGGGAGTTTTTTCCCGATGCCGCGGTGGAATATTTCGTTTCCTACTATGATTATTACCAGCCCGAAGCGTACATTCCGGGAAAGGATATGTATATCGAAAAGGACGCTCTGATCAACGATGAGATCGACCGATTGCGACACAGCGCGACGAGTGCCCTGTTCGAACGCAGAGACGTCATCATCGTTGCCTCCGTCTCCTGTATTTACTCTTTGGGAGATCCCTCGGAGTACCAAGGGCTTGTTTTGGCAGTGCGTCCCGGAATGCAGATCGGGAGGGATATTTTTATCCGAAAGCTGATCGCAAACAGCTATACGAGAAACGATTTTTCTCTCGTGCGCGATGCCTTCCGCGTCAACGGAGACACGGTGGAGGTCATCCCCGCGAATATGAATGACGTCGCTTTGCGCGTGGAGTTTTTCGGGGACGAGGTGGACCGTATTTCAGAGATCGACATTGTCACGGGCGAGATGAAAAGACAGCTTTCTCACGCCGCGATCTATCCTGCGACGCACTATGCCGTGTCCGATGAAAAAAGAGAGGCGGCGCTTGCCGAAATCGAGCGTGAGATGGAGGAGCGCGTCCGCTTCTTCGAGGCCGAAAACAAGCTGATCGAGGCGCAGCGCATCCGCGAGCGCGTCAAGTACGATCTGGAGATGCTTCGGGAGATCGGATTCTGCTCCGGCGTGGAAAACTATTCCCGTGTGCTGGCGGGCAGAGAAAAGGGGGCAACTCCCTTTACGCTTCTGGATTATTTCCCCGAGGATTACGTGATGTTCATCGACGAATCTCACGTGACCGTGCCCCAGGTGCGCGGCATGAGCGGTGGAGATACGGCACGGAAGAAGAATCTTGTCGATTACGGCTTCCGACTTCCGTCGGCATACGATAACCGTCCTCTGTATTTTGACGAATTTGAAGCGAGCATGCATCAGGTCGTCTTTGTCAGCGCAACCCCCGGCGACTATGAAAACGAGCACAGCGATGCCGTGGTGGAGCAGATCATCCGTCCTACGGGACTCCTTGATCCCTTGGTGGAGGTGCGCCCGATTGAAGGACAGGTGGATGACCTGATGGGAGAGATCCGTCTGCGGACGAAGAAGGGCGAGCGGGTGCTTGTCACCACGCTGACCAAAAAGATGGCGGAGGATCTGACCGAGTATTTTGAAAACAACGGGATCAAGGTGCGCTACATCCACTTCAACGTGGAAACGATGGAGCGCATGGAGATCATCAGAGATCTGCGTCTCGGCGTCTTTGACGTGCTGGTGGGAATCAACCTTCTGCGCGAAGGATTGGACATTCCCGAGGTGTCACTTGTGGCGATCCTTGACGCGGACAAGGAGGGCTTTCTGCGCGCGGAGCGCTCGCTGGTGCAGACCATCGGACGCGCGGCACGAAACGCGGAGGGAAAGGTGATCATGTATGCGGACACCGTCACGCGCTCCATGCGCGGCGCGATCCTTGAGACCGACCGTCGCCGCACGATCCAGGATGCCTACAACAAGGCGCACGGGATCGTTCCGAAAACGGTTGTCAAGGGGATCAGAGACGTGATTGAGATTGCCGCCTCGGAGGACGCGAAGGGACGCAAGAAGAATGCGGAGGGACGCTCACGCAAGCTGTCTCCCGACGAAAAGGAAAAGCTGATCGCGGAAATGACGTCGGAGATGAGACGCGCCGCACAGCGGCTTGAGTTTGAAAAAGCGGCATATCTGCGCGACGAGATCAAAAAGCTGCGTGAGGGCAAGATCGACGCGCCGCGCCGCGCGAGGTAGGGCTGTCACGTTTCATGCTTCCCGCCTGAATCCGACTTGCTCCATGGGCGTGTCTCAAGCATTCCGTTTGAGCTCCCCTTAACGGACAGAAATCAAAGAACAGAGGTGCTTTTATGCCGAATCAGATCAGCATCCGCGGTGTTCGGGTGCACAATCTCAAAAATATAGACGTGGAGATTCCGAGAGATAAGCTTGTGATTCTGACAGGGCTATCGGGCTCGGGAAAATCCTCGCTTGCGTTCGATACGGTCTACGCGGAGGGACACAGACGCTTTGTGGAGTCCCTTTCCTCCTATGCGCGGATGTTTCTCGGTCAATTGGACAAGCCCGACATCGATTCCATCGACGGCCTCTCTCCCGCGATCTCCATCGATCAGAAAACGACCTCGCGCAATCCCCGCTCCACGGTGGGAACGGTCACGGAAATTTACGATTATCTGCGCTTGCTTTACGCGCGGATCGGAGTTCCTCACTGTCCCGTTTGCGGAAAAGAGATCAGACAGCAATCGACGGATCAGATCATCGATCGGATTCTGTCCTTTCCCGAGGGGGAGCGGTTCATGATCTTAGCTCCTGTGGTGCGCGCGCAGAAGGGGATGCACGAAAAGGTGCTTTCCGACGCGCGGAAGCGCGGCTACGTCCGCGTTCGCGTGGATGGAAATATGTACGACCTTTCCGAAGAGATCAAGCTGGACAAGAACCGAAAGCACAGCATCGACATCGTGGTGGATCGCCTTGTGATGCGTGAGGGGATTGAAGCACGACTTGCCGATTCCGTGGAAAACGCGCTCGGCACTGCAGAGGGACATCTGACGGTGGTTACCGTGCCGCGTGAGGGCGAGGGTGAGGAGTATGAGTTTTCCCAGAGCTATGCCTGCGAGGAGCACGGAATTTCCTTCGGCGAGCTTGAGCCGCGCATGTTTTCCTTCAACAATCCGAGCGGCGCGTGCCCCCATTGCGCGGGACTCGGAGAGATTCAGAGCATCGCGGTGGAGCGTCTGATCCCCGACAAGACACTCTCTCTTTCCGAGGGCGCGATCGCGGTCAACGGATTTAAAACCCTGGAGGAAGAGAGCTGGAACGGTCCGCTGTTTGCCGCCGTCGGGAAGAAATACGGCTTTACGATGGAGACTCCCGTCAAAGATCTGACAGAGGAGCAGTACAAGCTGCTTCTTTACGGAACGGGGGAGGAGAAATACGAGGTGCACCGCTGGTTCGGCAAGCAGGATCACCATCAGCTTGCCAAATTTGAAGGCATCGTGCCCATGATCGAAAACCGTATGCAGACGTACGGTAACGAATATTACAATCAGTTCATTGAGGAGACACCGTGTCCCGTTTGCCACGGTCAGCGGCTGCTCTCCACCTCTTTGTCCGTCACGGTCGGAGGAATCAACATTCACGAGCTTTGCTCGATGTCGATCGTTTCCGCGTTGGAATTCGTCAATGCGCTGAAGCTTTCCCCCACCGAGCAAAAAATCGCCTCGGAGATTCTCAAGGAGATCCGCGCCCGTCTCGGCTTTTTGGTCAGCGTGGGATTGAATTATCTGACGCTGTCGCGGAAGGCGGGAACTCTTTCGGGAGGAGAAGCGCAGCGCATCCGTCTTGCGACGCAGATCGGCTCTTCTCTCGTGGGCGTTCTTTATATATTGGATGAACCGAGCATCGGACTTCATCAAAGGGACAATTCCAAGCTCATTGCCACCCTGAAGAGACTGCGCGATCTTGGAAATACCGTGATCGTGGTGGAGCATGACGAGGAAACGATGGAAAACGCAGATTATATTCTGGACATCGGTCCGGGTGCGGGAATCCACGGAGGAAGGGTGGTTGCTGCGGGAACACCCGAGGAAATCATGAAGCACCCCGATTCGATCACAGGCGCGTACCTTTCGGGGCGCGCACGCATCGCAGTCCCCAAGGAGCGGCGCGTCGGAAACGGAGGCTTCCTCAAGGTGATCGGGGCAAGACAGAACAATCTGAAAAATATTGACGTCACGATTCCGCTCGGCTGCTTCGTTTGCGTGACGGGCGTGTCGGGCTCCGGAAAATCCTCGCTGGTCAACGGCATTCTGTATCCCGTGCTTGCGGAAAAGCTCAACCGTGCGATCACCTACGCGGGAAAGCATACGGCGCTTGAGGGACTGGAGCATCTGGATAAGGTCATTGCCATCGACCAGAGCCCCATCGGACGGATGCCGAGCTCCAATCCTGCCACCTATACGGGACTCTTTACCGATATCCGTTCTCTCTTCGCGCAAACCAAGGATGCCAAGGCGAAGGGCTTCGGCCCGGGACGCTTCTCCTTCAACGTCAAGGGGGGACGCTGCGAGGCTTGCGAGGGTGACGGTGTCAAAAAGATCGAAATGCATTTTCTTCCCGACGTTTACGTCACCTGTGACGTCTGTAAGGGGAAGCGTTATAACCGTGATACGCTGGACGTTCAGTACAAGGGAAAGAACATTTACGAGGTGCTTGAGATGACTGTGGAGGAGGCACTCTCCTTCTTTGACGGCATTCCCTCCATCCAAAGAAAGCTTCAGACGCTGTATGACGTGGGACTTGGATATATCAAGCTCGGTCAGCCCGCGACTACGATCTCGGGAGGAGAGGCGCAGCGCGTCAAGCTCTCCACGGAGCTTGCCAAGCGCGCCACGGGACGCACCGTCTATATTCTCGACGAGCCGACGACGGGACTTCACAGCGCCGACGTCGCAAAGCTGCTGGAGGTGCTTCAGAGGCTTTGCTCCGCGGGGAATTCCGTGCTTGTCATTGAACACAATCTCGACGTGATCAAGTGTGCCGATCACATCATCGATCTCGGTCCCGAGGGGGGAGACGGCGGAGGTACGGTCATCGCGACGGGAACACCCGAGGAGGTCGCGCAGAATCCGAACTCTTATACCGGGGTATATCTCAAGAAAATTTTGTCAAAATGAACAAACAGTGCGCTTGTTATTTGTGAAAGCATACAAAAATGCGTTTGCAACTTGACAAGCGCACTTTAGTGTGATAAAATGCTAAAGTATTAAAGGGGGAGTCCCCGAAAAAGAAAGGAAAATACATAATTATGAAAAAACTGATTGCTATCATCATGGCAATGCTGATGCTGCTTGCTTGCATGACCGCCTGCACACAGCCTACCGAGGAAGCCGAGGACGAGGAAGTCACCGGGGATCTTGCCGCTGTCAAGGAAGCCGGCAAGCTGGTTGTGGGCGTGACCGTTTACGAGCCCATGGATTATCTTGACGAGAACAACGAGTGGACGGGCTTCGATGCAGAGCTTGCACAGATGTTTGCGGAAACGCTCGGCGTCAAGTGCCAGCTTGTCATCATCGACTGGAACAACAAGGTTGCAGAGCTGAATTCCAAGCAGATCGACCTGATCTGGAACGGTATGACCGCTTCCGATGAGCTCGGTGAGCAGATCGATTTCTCCGTTTCCTATGCAAAGAACGCACAGGTTGCTGTTGCAAAGAAGGGCAGCGGCATCAAGGCTGACGGTGTGAAGGATGCGATGATTGCCGTTGAGAACGGTTCTGCGGGTGCTGCCGTTGCGGAAAAGGATCTCAAGGCAGGCAAGATCAACAAGGTTAAGGCAATGGTGGATGCGCTGAACGAGGTAAAGGGCGGCACGAGCGAGGCTGCCATCATCGATATCACCATGGCTCAGAGCATCATCGGCAAGGGCAACTACGAGGATCTTGAGATTGTCGAAGGCGCAAGCTACGGCGACGAGATCTTTGCCGTCGGTCTGCGCAAGGAAAGTGATCTCAAGGAGTCTCTTGACAAGTTCCTCAAGGATAAGTATGCCGACGGAACTCTTGAGGAGCTCGCTGCCGAGTACCGTGTGGGACTGAACACCGACGCGCTCAAGTAATCTCTCTCAAAAACTACTTATGGAGCTGTTTTTATTGGTGTGTTCCAAGCTCGCGAACGGATTTACCACAGCGTTTTTCCTGTTCGCGCTGACCTTGATTTTCGCCTTGCCGCTGGGACTTCTGATGGCGTTTTGTACGATGTCCAGATTCCCCGCCGTGCGAGTTCCCATGAAGATCATCGTCTGGATTCTGCGCGGAACACCGTTGATGCTGCAGATCTTTGCAATCTTCTATCTGCCCGGACTTCTGAACCTGTTCGTCTGGCCGCAGATGAACACCGGTTGGGATTGGTTTGACAGCACCTTCTCCACGCGATTTATCGCGGCGCTCGTTGCGTTCGCGATCAATTACGCCGCTTATTTCTCGGAAATCTACCGCGGCGGCATCGAATCGATCTCCAAGGGACAGTACGAGGCGGGACAGGTGCTGGGACTGACCAGACGCGAGGTCTTCTTCAAGGTCGTCCTTCTGCAGGTTGTCAAGCGCATCATTCCTCCAATGTCGAACGAGATCATCACTCTGATCAAGGATACCTCTCTCGCCAATACGATCGCGGTTTACGAATTGATCTATGAGGCAAAGGAATTTATGGTCGTCAAGGGCTTGATCTGGCCGCTGTTTGTGGCAGGTCTTTTCTACCTTGTTTTCGTTGGAATCCTGACGATCGTATTCGGAAAGATCGAGAAAAAGCTCGGTTATTTCAAGGCGTAAGGAGGATGACAGATGAATATGCTTGAAGTGAAAAATCTCCGCAAGCGCTTTGGAGATAACGAGGTCCTCAAGGGCGTCAGCTTCTCCTTGAAAAAGGGAGAGGTGCTTTCCATCATCGGCTCCTCCGGCGGTGGAAAAACGACCTTGCTTCGCTGCCTCAATTTTCTTGAAACCGCAAACAGCGGTGAGATATGCGTGGGCGGAAACAGTGTGTTTTTCGCCAAGGAGGGAGAAAAAGCAAGCGTGACTCCCGAGGCGCAGCTTTCCTTTGGACTTGTGTTCCAGCAGTTCAACCTTTTTCCACAGTACAGCGTCATTGAGAATCTGATGCTGGCACCCAAGCTCCGTGCAAAACGGCAGAGAAAGAGCGGAAAAGGGGAAGCCGAGGAGCAGATCCGCGAACGGGCGGAGAAGCTTCTTGAAACCGTGGGGCTTTCCGAGAAGGCGGACGCTTATCCGTGTCAGCTTTCGGGCGGACAGCAGCAGCGCGTTGCCATCGCGCGCGCTCTGATGCTTTCTCCCGACATTCTTTGCTTTGACGAGCCGACCTCGGCGCTGGATCCCGAATTGACGGGCGAGGTGCTTCGCGTGATTCGCTCCCTCAAGGATTCGGAGCGAACCATGATTATCGTGACGCACGAAATGGAGTTTGCGCGCAACGTTTCCGACCGCGTGATTTTCATTGCGGACGGACAGATCGAGGAGGAGGGCACTCCCGAGGAGATCTTCGGAAATCCTCAAAGCGAGAAGACAAAACTCTTTTTGTCGGGCGGCCACGAGGCTTGAGTGGCAAAACGTTGATACGTTCAAAAAATAAAAATCGGGAATGCCGATCGGTGCGACATGCATCCGAGAGGGCATTCCCGATTTTTTTGTCTCACAAAAACGGCTCTTTCGCGTTTTTGAAATGGAAATTTACAAGGCGCGGAACGCAAAAAGTTATGCTTGCGAACGTGTTTTTTGACGAAAATACTTGACACCGACACACGATGGGTGTATAATTATTTTTATATTTTGTATATATTATATCTTCTCGGAGGTTTGATATGTTAAACGAGAAAATGAGGGATCTCGGCGCACGCCGCTCGGTCATTCGCGAGCTGTTTGAATACGGAAAAAAGAGGAAGGCTGAGATCGGTGCGGAAAACGTGTTTGATTTCAGCATCGGAAACCCCAGTGTTCCCGCACCCGACGCGGTCAACGAGACGCTCCGCACGCTTCTTTCCGAAAAGGATCCCGTGACGCTTCACGGCTACACCAGCGCGCAGGGGGATGCGGGTGTCAGACGTGCGATCGCGGACTATATTGAAAAAACGCATGGGGCTGCGGCAGATCCCGATCTCATTTATCTGACGGTGGGGGCGGCGGCATCCTTGACGGTGTCCCTGACCGCGATTCTCAACGCGGGGGACGAGGTGATCCTCTTAGCACCCTTTTTCCCCGAATACCGCGTATTCGTTGAGCGTACGGGGGCGGTGGCTGTTCCCGTGCTTTGCGATACGAAGAGCTTCCAGCCCGATATCGAGGCACTTTCCGCCGCGATCACCGAGCGGACACGCGCGATCATCGTCAATTCTCCGAACAACCCCACGGGTGCCGTTTTGACCAAGGAGAGCATCGAAGCGCTTTCCGCGCTCCTTACAAGAAAGTCGAAGGAGTACGGAGAACCCATTTATCTCATCGCGGACGAGCCTTACCGCGAGCTGGTTTACGGGGACGTGGAGGTTCCGTACCTTCCGAGCTTCTATCCCAACACCGTCGTTTGCTATTCCTTCAGTAAATCCGTTTCCCTGCCCGGGGAGCGCATCGGATACATCCTGGTCTCTCCCACGGCAACCGATCCCGTGGCGCTCTACCAGGCGGTCTGCGGTGCGGGAAGAGCACTCGGCTTCGTTTGCGCACCCGCGCTCTTCCAGTACATGATTCCTTCGGTTCTGGGGCTGACCTCGGACATTTCGGTTTACGACACGAACCGCAAGCTTCTTTACGATGCACTGACCTCCTACGGATACGAGGTCGTCAAGCCCGACGGTGCGTTCTATCTCTTTGTCAAGGCTCTTGAGGACGACGCTACCGCTTTCTACGAGCGTGCCAAGGCGCACGAGCTTCTCGTTGTTAAGTCGGAGG
>JAZSMX010000045.1:0-50969 GCA_045536125.1 Eubacteriales bacterium
CATTGCTCCCGGAGCATCATGCCGAGGATATTGATCTGATTATGGAGGTGGGTGCTACCACCATTCGCCTGGCGCATTATCAGCACGATCAGTATTTCTATGACCTTTGCGATGAGAAGGGACTTGTGATCTGGGCGGAAATTCCGTACATTTCCAAGCATATGCCGGGAGGACGTGAGAACACGATCTCCCAGATGAAGGAGCTCGTCACACAGAATTATAATCACGCTTCGATTTGCGTGTGGGGACTTTCCAACGAGATCTCCATCGGTGGATCGGATGACGATCTGCTGGAAAACCACCGTATTCTGAACGATCTTGTTCATGAAATGGACAAGACGCGTCTGACGACGATTGCGGCAGTATCCATGTGTAAGATGGACGATCCCTATTTGCTGATTCCCGATCTTGTTTCCTACAACCATTACTTTGGCTGGTACGGTGGAGATACAAGCATGAACGGTCCTTGGTTTGACAAGTTCCATGAGGTGCATCCCAATATTCCCGTAGGGATCAGTGAGTACGGCTGTGAGGCACTCAACTGGCATACGAGCAATCCCAAGCAGGGGGATTATACGGAGGAGTACCAGGCATACTATCACGAAGAGCTGATTAAGCAGCTCTTCAGCCGTAAGTATATCTGGGCGACGCACGTGTGGAATATGTTCGACTTCGGTGCGGACGCAAGAGCGGAAGGCGGCGAGAACGGACAGAACCATAAGGGACTGATCACCATGGACAGAAAGTATAAGAAGGATGCCTTCTATGCCTATAAAGCATGGCTCTCGGACGATCCCTTTGTGCATCTGTGCGGAAAGAGATACGTTGACCGTGTTGAGGACGTCACCCGAGTGACCGTTTACTCCAATCTTCCCGAGGTGGAGCTGTTTGTCAACGGTGAAAGCATCGGCAAGAAGAGTGCGGAGGATCATTTCTTCTACTTTGACGTGAAGAATGTGGGTGAGAGCACAATCGTGGCTCGCGCGGGCGAGTTCTCCGACGAGGGTAAGATTCGCAAGGTTGACGAGATGAACATGGATTACGTGCTTCGCGAGGTCGGTGCGGTCCTGAACTGGTTTGACGTTGTCGAGGTTGAGGGAAGATATTCTCTCAACGACAAGATCGGGGACATCATGAAATCCAAGAGAGGCAAGCTCTGGTTCTTGTCCGTTGGTCTTAAGATCAAGAAGAAGATGGATGCCAACAAGAAGGGCAAGAGTGACGAAAAGAAGTCCGGTGGCTTTGACGTGGATCTGAGTGCCGGTGGCGGTCTTATGGACATGATGGGCGGATTTACCGTTCTACGTCTGACCAGTATGATGGGAATGATGAACATTTCCTTCACGAAGGAAGAGCTTTTAAAAATGAACAAGAAGCTCAACCGCATTCGCAAGCCCAAGGATCTCAAATAAATCAAGAAATACAGCCCGTCGGTACATTTCCGTGCCGGCGGGCTGTATATTTGAAAAAAACCTTTTTCTTAAAAAAAGACTTGAAATTTGACAGAAAATGAATTATACTATACATTAGGGCAGTTTGACCGACAGATGTTTGGTACAGCTCCCTTGCAGTATGACGATACAAAACAAAGAAAGGAACCGAAAATGTTTATTCTTGAACTCCTTTGCGGTCTTGTGCTCTTCCTGTTTGGTATGGATCTGATGGGCGATGCCCTTAAGAAGAGCGCGGGATCAAGCTTGAAAACAATTCTCGGAAAAATGACATCCAATCCCTTCAAGGGCTTTTTGCTGGGACTTGGTGTAACGGCGATTATTCAGTCCTCCTCGGCAACCACCGTCATGGTCGTAGGCTTTGTTACCTCGGGGACAATGACGCTGTTGCAGGCAACGGGGGTGATCATGGGTGCCAACGTCGGTACGGCAGTGACTGCCTGGCTGACGGCGCTTTCGGGGCTTAACAATTCAAGTGCCAACAGTGTTGTTGAGGCGCTTTCTTTCCTAAAGCCCTCCGCTTGGCTTCCCATTGTAGCGGTTTTCGGCTTCCTTCTCTATATGTTCTCCAAACGCGGAAGACGCAAGGATATTGGTGTAGTGCTCATTGGTTTTGTTATCCTGATGACGGGTATGGATATCATGGGCGACAGCGTCGGAGGTCTTGGAGAGCAGCTTTCCGTTCTCTTTACGATCTTTGGTGATATCCCGATTCTCGGTATTCTTGCCGGTGTGATTTTGACTGCGGTGGTACAGTCCTCCTCGGCATCGGTCGGTATTTTGCAATCATTGACCTTGGCGGGCGGTATTACCTTTGGTGCAGCGATCCCGATCATCATGGGTCAGAACATTGGTACCTGTGTCACGGCACTTATTTCAGCATTCAGTGCGAACCGTGACGGTAAGCGTGCCGCAATGATCCATTTGTATTTCAATATCATCGGTGTTGTTGTCGTTCTTTCCGCATTCTATCTGATCAATGCCGTTTTCCACGTGTTCGACGGTCTGGTTGCCACGGCAATCGAGCCCTTCGGTGTGGCAGCGGTGCATACGGTGTTCAAGATCATTTCCGTTATTATCATGTTCCCGTTTTACCGCCAGCTTGAAAAGCTTGCCCGTGTTTCCATCCCCGACAGTAAGGATGAGCGAGAGGAAAAGACGGCAATGCTGGACGAGCGTCTTCTCTCCACTCCCTCCATCGCAGTGGAAAGAGCTACGCAGGTTACGCAGGAAATGGCGAATATTTCCTTTGACGCCTTCAATAAAGCCATTTCTATTTTTGACGGTGAGTTTGATCCGAAGCTTGCTGAGGAGATCCGAACACTGGAGGATCGCGCGGACAAGTACGAGGATGCGATCGGAAGCTATCTTGTGAAAATTTCAGCTTGCGATCTGAACGAACGTGATTCCAGACAGATCACAAAGCTCCTGCATCTGATTGGAGATTTGGAGCGCGTTTCCGACCATGCGGTCAACGTGCTTGAATCCAAGGAAGAAATGGTAGAGAAGAAGCTTGTCTTCTCTCAGGAGGCACAGCGCGAGGTCGCTGTGATGCGCGCTGCCGTTTCGGAAATTCTTGCACTTTCCTACGCTGCCTTGGTTGAGAACGACTTCCGCAAGGCGGCAGAGGTTGAGCCCTTGGAGGAGGTTGTCGACGATATCCGCGATCAGATCAAACTCAACCACGTCATTCGCTTGCAGAAGAGTGAATGCACCATCGAACACGGCTTCGTTCTTTCGGATATTCTCAATAATTTTGAAAGAGTTGCAGACCACTGCTCCAACATTGCGGGATGCGTCATTGAAATCTCGCAGTTCGATGCTTTGGATATGCACAAATATCTTGACGACGTCAAACAAAACGGTGCTGAGTTTGATGAAAAGTTCAAGTTCTACAAGGAAAAGTATCAAGTTTGAGGTGACACATGAGGCTTGATTTTGAGACCGTCAAGAGGATCACCTTCGGTGCTGTGCGCGTCTCTGAAGGGGAAGACGGATTTTGCTTTTCCAAAACGACCGAGCTTCAGGCAAACGCCTACCGCGCGCTCTCCGAGACGTTGTATAACAACGCGATCAACACAACCGGGGTACGTCTGGATTTTTTGACGGATTCCGATGACGTTGCTTTTCTCCCGGCGGTGGAAGGAAAATACGAGGTGAAGATCGATGGGATTCTTACTTCGTACGGCACGCGTGAAGTGGGAAAGGAGTTGCGTTTTGCGTTGCCGAAGGACGGTCAACCTCACCGCGTCACTCTTTGCCTTCCTTCTCACGGATGTGGCGGAGTCCTTTCTTACGTGGAGATTTCCGACGGTGCTTCTGTAATTCCGCACACCTTTGATACGAAAATTCTTTTTATTGGTGACTCGATCACGCAAGGCTGGAACAGCGAAATTGATTCCTTTGCTTACGCACCCTTGGTTGCGGATCACTTCAACGCGGAGAGTATCGTGCAAGGTGTGGGTGGGGCACGTTATGAGCCCACCACGGTGGACAAGCTGGATTTCTCACCCGATACTGTGATCGTTGCATACGGAACAAACGATGCAGGGGACGGAAACATCCTTTCTGTATTGGAGGAAAAGTGTCGAGGCACCTTGGAGAAGGTAAAAGAGTATTATCCCAATGCGCGTCTAATCGTAATCACCCCGATTTGGAGATTGGATCAGGAGCTTCCCCGTGCATACGGATCGGTCACCTTGGTTTCGGAGTGCATCGCGCGCGTTGCAAATTCGCTCGGCTGTTTTGTGATCGACGGGCTGACACTTGTGCCGCACGTAAAGGAGCTTTTTATTGACAACGTACATCCGAATACCATCGGATTTGCTCAGTATGCTCACAATCTGATCAAAAAGCTTGAAAGTCTTTAAAAACAAAAACGCAACTTCTGCAAAGGGGTTGCGTTTTTTGACGTTTGGTGGTAAAATATAAAAGATGGCACGTAAAAGACAGGCAACGGTTGCCCGATGGGTGCCGATGATGTCGGGGGAGAGCTTTGAAAAGAGGAACAGAAGATGATCAAAAACATAGTATTTGATTTCGGGCAGGTGCTTGTGCGCTTTGATCCCGCTTATATGGTGGGTTGTTACGAAAATGACAGGGAGGACGCAAAGCTTCTTGCCAAGGTGATTTTTGATCGACTCTATTGGGATCGCCTTGATGCGGGAACGATCACAGACGAAGAAGTGATTGAGGGATGTCACTCCCGACTTCCAAAGCGTCTTTGGGAGGTTGCGGATCGGATCTATAACAACTGGATCTACAATCTTCCCGAAATTGATGGGATGGGGCAACTTTTGGCTCGCTTGAAGGCACGCGGTGTACATCTGTGTCTCCTGTCTAACATTTCAACGACATTCGCTTCGCATGCTGATGAAATCTCCATTCTTTCTTATTTTGACAGTTGCGTTTTTTCGGCGGTTTGCGGATACGTCAAGCCCACAGAGGATATTTTTTCGTATCTGTGCAAAACGTGTGATCTGGATCCCCATGAGACGGTTTTTGTGGACGATAGCGCCGCCAACGTCAAAGGGGCGGAAGCGTACGGAATTCGGGGATATCTTTTTGACGGAGACGCGAAGCGCCTTGAAAAATTTCTGGATCATCTTCTTTCGGAGGTGTAAAATATGGTACCGTTTCAGGTTTTGGATATGCGTGCTGTGAAGGGTGACAGCGCCTTTTTGATCGATGACGGAGTGACGTCTGTCCTTTATGATACAGGCTTTGCGTTTACAGGAAACGAGGTTGCAAAAAACGTCAAAGCAGCCCTTGGAGACCGTTCTCTCGATTATGTTTTTTTAACGCATTCTCACTATGATCACGCGGCGGGAACTCCTTATGTCAAAAGGATTTTTCAAAATGCGACAGTGGTCGCTGGAAGCTATGCCGCACGCATTTTTTCAAAGGACAGCGCAAAGTCGGTCATGCGTGATCTGGATCGCAAAAATGCCGCTTCCACGGGGGTTTTTGAGTATGAGGATCTGATCGATGAGCTTTGCGTAGATCGCACGGTCGAGGAGGGGGATACCGTCACGGCGGGGCGGATGACGTTCGACGTGATCGCGCTTCCGGGACACACCAAGTGCTCGGTCGGATACTACTGCAGGGAATTGGATTTGCTGCTTTCCTCCGAAACGATCGGAGTATTCAATGGGACGGACGACGTTGTCCCCTCGTATCTTGTTGGTTATGAAATGACGCTCGCCTCTATTCAAAAGGTCAAACAGCTTGCTCCCGGGCGCATTCTGCTTCCTCATTTTGGAGTGATTGAAGGAGAGCGTGCGGCGTTCTATCTCGCACGCGCTGAAAAACGTGCCGCAGAGGTTGCCGAGCAGATCAAAAAAATGCTCCTTGACGGAAAAAGCGAAGGGGAGATCATGGCATGGTTTGAGGATGCCTTCTGGCACGGCTACGTCAAGGAAATCTATCCCGTGGATGCTATGCGACTCAACACAGGAATTATGATCCGACTGATCGCGCGTGAGCTGCTTGGATGGGAGTGATTAAGTGAAAACAAACGAGATTTACATTGCCGATGTTACCCCCTTGAAGGATATAGGGCTTTTTGAGCGGCTTTACCGTTCACAGCCGTCTTTCAGACAAGAAAAGATTGACCGGTTGCATCGTATCGAGGACAAGCGCCTCTCACTTGGGGCAGGGGTACTTCTTTCAAGCGCGCTTTCTCATCACGGAATCCACGATTACCGCATTGCGACGGGAACATACGGAAAGCCATATCTTGACGGGCATACCGATCTCTTTTTCAGCCTTTCGCATTCCCATGAGCGTGTGATGTGCGTGCTTTCTCAAGGGGAGGTGGGATGTGATGTGCAATGGATGGATCCCAAGCTCGATCCGTCACTTGGCAACCGTTTTTTTGCCGCGGAGGAAATCGAGTGGATCGAAGCGGCAAAAAGCGAAGCGGAAAAAACAGAACGATTTTTCCGCATTTGGACGTTGCTTGAGAGTGTGATGAAGGCAACGGGAAGGGGATTTTCACGTTCTGTGGGTGATTTTTCACTTGTGATCGGAGAGGGGAATCTCTTGCGGCTTCAAAGTGCCGCACCGAAGATTTGTGCGTATGCTCTTTTGGAACCGTATCGAGAGTCGGATTACAGATATGCCGTGTGCGGAGAATGCAATGCGTCGGAGCACGTAACCGTTTTTCATTTTGAATAACTTGGAAGATGTCCCCGAACCTCGGTTTTGGGACATCTTCTGTTTTTTATCTGAAAATGTCTCGCTTTTTGTTGGATTTTATCAAAAAAAGAGAGGGCTTGACGATCAAAATGCACGAAAAAACCCAAAACACTCTTGACTTGAAGATATATCTATGGTATAATATAATGAAACTTTGTAATCTATTGTCAAAAATCTTGATTTTTTGACGGAGAGTATTTCCGTAAAAAAATCAAACGGAGGTTGTAATGACGAATGCAGCTGCGATCATTCTGTGTGCAGGAAAAGGTACACGGATGAACGATGATTCTAAAAACAAGGTCTGCTTTGATTGCGCCGGGACCCCTGTGATCAAGCGCATCATCGACAATATGAAAAAGGGCGGTGTCAGCCGTTTTGTCATCGTGATCGGTCATCAGGCATACAGTGTTATGGATTGCCTTGACGGTGTTGACGGCGTGATCTATGCATACCAGAAGGAGCAGAAGGGAACGGGACACGCAGCCCTTTGCGGACTCAAGGCACTAAAGACCTTAGGATATGAGGGACCTGTTATCGTTTCTATGGGAGACAAGATCATTGCCTCCGATGTGATCCGCGGACTCCTTAAAAAAGCGGGAGGAAACAAAGAGGTCTTTGGCGTCCAGCCCGTTATGGCGAATTACAACGGAGGTAGGGTGGTTGTCAAGGACGGAAAGCCCTACGGCGTTGTGGAGCTTGCCGACGCGGCGTTGATGTCCCTTGCCGATGTGGAGCCCGCACAGTATGAAGCAACACTGGAGGCTTTGCGTCTCAACAAGAAGAAGGCGGCGAAGATAATTGCCAATGCAAAGGCGCGTAAGCCTATTGGAACAAAATTCCTCTGCGGTCGTACCTTTACGGCGAAAGAGATTCTGGAGGCTCCTTATGCCAACGCGGGTCTTTATTGCTTTGACGTCAGCCGCGCCGTAGAAGCGGTCAGCTCACTGGGATCTGACAACGCACAGGGCGAGGTTTACCTGACCGATGCCCTGGAATATTTCGCTTCGCGTGATGAAGCCGATATTTACGAAGTCAAGAGCGCCGAAGATATGCTGACCTACAGCACCAAACCCGAGCTCATGGATATCAGCGCGTATTTTATGAGAACGGCTACCGAATTTATTCGCGATATTGAAGCGGGTGCACTTGACGAAAAATTCAACGAGTTTTACCGCGAGGATGCACCGATGCAAAAAGCACGTTACGTAGAGCTTTTGCAATGCTTCCTTGCAAATTACGGAGATAAAAAGGTGGTCATTACCCGTGCTCCCGGGCGTGTCAATTTGATGGGGCGTCACATCGACCATCGCGGCGGCGGTGTCAACGTCATGGCGATCAACCGTGACACAGTTTTTGTCGCGTCTCCCAGAGAGGACGATACGGTCAACATCGCGAATGTGGATCCCGCTTATCAAAAGAACTCTTTTTCAATTGAAAAAACACTTGATCTTGCGCCCCATGATTCGTGGCTCGGATACCTTTCCAACGAGCGTGTAGTAACAGCTCTCAAGGAAAGCCATGGGGATTGGTCCAATTACGTCAAAGCCTCGGTGCTTCGCGCTCAGCTTGAAAACCCCACACCGCTTTGCGGTATGGATATGGCAGCAAGCGGCAACATTCCCGCGGCGGCAGGACTCTCTTCCTCCTCCAGCATTGTAGTAGCTGTGATGGAAGCGGTGGCTTCGCTCAACTGTCTCAATATTTCCGATCAAAGATTTATCGATCTGTGTGGCGAGGGCGAATGGTTTGTCGGCTCTCGCGGAGGTGCGGGGGATCACGCGACAATGAAGTGCGGAAAGAGAGACGCTATTGTGCATCTTTCCTTTAAGCCCTTTACCGTAGGAGAGACAGCGCGTTTTTCGGACAAGTACGCCGTGATCGTTGCCAACAGTATGCAAAAAGCGAAAAAGTCGGGCGGCGCCAAGGATACCTTCAATGCAAAGGTTGCGGCGTATGAGTTTGTCCTTATGATGCTCAAGAGAGCCTATCCGCAATATGAGCTCAAGGAATTCCGTGATCTTGCGACGATTCGACCCTATTCCAAAATTTACGAAATGCTCAAAACCGTGCCCGAAACTATGACGCGCGGTGGGATCAAGCTGTTACTTCCCGAGTACAAGGAGCAGCTTGAAGTGATTTTCTCCTCCCATGCGGAACCCAAGGTATATGATTTGCGCGGCGTGGCACTCTACGGAATTTCCGAGTGTGTAAGAGCCGACCGTCTCATGGATGCCCTTAAGGCAGACGACTATCAATCGATGGGCGAGATGATGAAAATCAGCCACAACGGAGACAGGCTCGGTGATGTGCGTGTCACGGACGAGATGCTGGATCGCTTGATTTCGGAGAATGCCGATCCCGCCGCGGAGTGCGGCGCTTACGGCTGCTCCACCGAGCAGATCGACGGACTTTGCGATCTGTTAAATGCAACCGATGGAGTGCTTGGCAGCGAGATCGTCGGTGCGGGTCTTGGCGGCTGCGTCATCGCCCTGGTCGAAAAGGAAAAGGCGGAGGGTGTGATCTCCGTCATTAACAAGGGGTATTATGACAAATACGGATATCAGCATGAGGCAAGCGTTTATTCCGCTTCCAGCGGTTCTTCTGTTCTTTTTTGAGATCTAATTCTATTTTTTAAAAAAGTGCAATACGCGAAACGTATACGGGATATACGTGTAGAATCGTTTGAAAATTAGGGTTGGCTTGCTCCCTCACGTGCAATGCACGAGGATGAGTTGAATCGGTGCTCATTACGCCACTGTTTGTTTCCCGGTATGATACACTTGTGAAAGGTGGGGCTCTTTGTGAATAAGAACTTGTTAATTGTTGGCGCAGGTACGTATGCTGTTGTTGCTTCTGAAATTGCAGCTGACACGGGATGCTTTGAAAAGATAGATTTTGTTGATGATGAAAGAAAAACAACCCCCAATGGCATCGAGGTTGTCGGAACAACGCGGGATATTGAAGCTTTGGCTGTTGAATACAGCAATATTGTTGTGGCTATTGGCAATTCGGAAGTCAGACGTTCATTGCTCAGCAGAATAAAGGAAGAAACCCCGTATCATATTGTCTCTCTTATTTCTCCCAACGCTTACGTGTCCCCGTCCGCTCGAATTATGAGCGGTTGCATTGTTGAACCGATGGCCGTTGTGCATACCGGTTGTGTGATTGGAGCAGGATGTATTATTTCAGCCGGAGCTGTTGTCAATCACGCCAGTATGTGCTGTGACGGTGTTCACGTGGATTGTAATGCGACGGTTGCGGGGTATAGTCTCGTTCCTGCCGGAATGAAAATTTGTAGCGGTGAAATCTATAAAAATGGCACGGTAAGAGCAGAAGATTTATTCTTTGCTCCACAGAAATAGACAGCGCACTCGAGTAATGATATTCCCAAACGCAAACCGAAAGAGATTGACGGATCGGAAAACGCCCTTGAAGGCGGAATGTAATTACAGACAGGAGATATATGCAAAATGTACAAGCAATTTATAAAAAGATTGATTGACCTTGTTTTGTCGACAGTGGCAATCGTTGTGTTGGCACTCCCGATGTTGATTATTGCAGTTGCCATAAAAATTGATGATCCCGGTCCTGTTTTATTCAAACAGAAACGGGTTGGTAAGAAGAAAAACGGCGAGATTACATATTTCATGATCTGGAAGTTTCGTAGCATGAAGATGTCCACTCCCCACGATACCCCGACACATCTTCTTGAAAATCCGGAGCAGTATATAACCCGTGTAGGTTGCTTTATTCGCAAGACAAGCCTCGATGAGCTTCCCCAGATATATCAGGTGTTCACGTCGAAGCTGTCTGCAATTGGGCCAAGACCGGCTTTATGGTCGCAAGACGATCTGGTCGCGGAGCGTGAGAAGTATGGGGCAAACGACATAAAACCCGGTATCACCGGATGGGCACAGATCAACGGACGTGATGAACTTGAAATTGATGTGAAAGCAAAGCTTGACGGTGAGTATGCTGCTGCATTGAATGCAGGAAAATTCAAAGGTTTTGCTATGGATGTCAAGTGCTTTTTTGGTACAATTGTGAGCGTGCTGAAATCTGATGGTGTTGTAGAGGGTGGCACAGGTGAGATGAAAAAGCAGGAAGAAAAGCAAGAAGAAAAGCAGGAAGAAAAACAAGAGGTTGAACGATGAAAATAGTAGTATTATCAAGTCATACTCCGTCTCTGTTTTGGTTTAGGGTCGATATGATGATGGCCTTTAGAAACTTAGGGTGCGAGGTGATCGCAGCGGGGAATGAATCGGAGGATGCGTGGAAAGAGAAATTCGGTGATCTGGGGATTACATATTACCAAATTGACGTTAAAAGGAACGGGACCAATCCTGTATCGGATATAAAGACTTTATTTTCCATTCGGAAATTGTTGCAAAAAGAACGCCCCGACAAAATATTTTGTTATCAGGCCAAAACTGTGATTTATGGTTGTTTAGCCGCAAAAATGCTGGGGATACACGAGGTGTATCCGCTGATTGCGGGTGTAGGGTCGGCATTTTTAGCCAAGGGCGCCAAAGCAAACATTATTAAAAACGTACTTGTTGCCGAGTATAAAATTGCTTTGAAGAATGCGAAAAAGATTTTCTTCCAGAACAAAGATGATAGCGGAACGTTTATTGAACTGGGGATCGTATCTCCTGAAAACATAGTGTATATCAACGGATCCGGTGTAAATACGGATAAATTTACAGAAACTGAGCTTCCGAAATCCCCAGTGTTTTTAAACATATCCCGTTTGATCAGGGACAAGGGAATAGGAGAGTATTTGGAAGCGTGTAGAATCATAAAAAAAGTGCACTCGGAATATCGGTGCTTATTGGTTGGACCGTTTGATACGAATCCTACTGCACTTACGAAAGAGGAGCTTTCGGAGTATATTGAAGATGGAAGTGTTGAATATTTTGGAGAGCAGTCTGATGTAAAGCCGTTTATTGATCAATGCAGTATTTACGTTTTACCGTCTTATCACGAAGGAACTCCCAAAACGGTGTTGGAGGCAATGTCGTGCGGAAGGGCAGTGATAACAACAGATGCTCCCGGATGCAGAGAAACTGTGATAAACAATTCGAACGGAATCTTGGTAAAGCCGATGGATTGTCAGGGACTTGCGGATGCCATGCTTGAACTGGCTGCAAATCCTGAACTTGTCGCAGATATGGGACGCAAAGGCAGAAAGCTTGCGGAAGAACGTTTTTCCGTTGAAATAGTTAATAAGACTATTTTGGATACGATGGAAATTCAACCGTGTAAGTGAAAGTCGGACAAAAATATCAACGTTTTGCGCGAAAATGTTATCAATGGTAAAAAAATTTCTTGTGGGCGATTCGACAGAATATCTATATTTGTATTGGAGGTTTTAAGTTATGGGATATAAGCATCTGGTTTTTCCCGAACATTCGGTTTTCCTTGTAACCGGAGGCGCCGGATTTATTGGCACTAATCTGTGTGAAGCAATTTTGAAACTCGGTTATAGAGTGCGTTGTCTGGACGACCTTTCCACAGGGAAGCAAGAAAATGTGGATGTGTTTGCATCAAACCCTAATTACGAGTTTATCAAGGGCGATATTAAGGATCTTGACACCTGTATGAAGGCTTGTGAGGGGGTGGATTACGTTCTCAACCAGGCAGCGTGGGGAAGCGTGCCGCGCTCGATCGAGATGCCCCTGTTCTATTGCGCCAACAACATCATGGGAACGCTGAATATGATGGAAGCGGCAAGACAGAAGGGGGTTAAGAAGTTCGTATATGCTTCTTCCTCCTCGGTCTACGGCGATGAGCCCAATCTCCCCAAGCGCGAGGGGCGCGAGGGAAATCTTCTCTCTCCTTATGCGCTGACCAAGATGTGTGACGAGGAATGGGGAAGACAGTACACCCTTCACTACGGTCTTGACACCTACGGACTTCGGTATTTCAATGTATTTGGTCGCCGCCAAAATCCCAATGGTGCATACGCTGCGGTGATTCCAAAGTTCATCAAGCAACTTATCGCAGGCGAGCGTCCCACCATCAACGGTGACGGTAAGCAGTCCCGTGATTTTACCTACATCGAAAACGTGATCGAAGCAAACCTTAAGGCGTGCTTAGCTTCTCATGAAGCTGCCGGACAGGCGTTCAACGTGGCGTACGGAGGCAGGGAATATCTCATTGATATTTATTATAGCTTGACTGAGGCACTTGGCGTGGATATTGAACCGAACTTCGGTCCCGACCGCAGGGGAGATATCAAGCACAGTAATGCAGACATCTCCAAAGCGCGCGAGTTGATTGGGTACGATCCCGACTACGATTTCTCAAGCGGCTTGAAAGAGGCGATTGAATGGTATAAGGAGAATTTATAACATGAGAAATATACCTGTTCTGACATTTCATACTGTTTCTGACCATGTTGATAATCGTCCGTGGTCATTTTTGTCGACTTCTGTAACTTGTTTTGAAAAAACATTAAAGTATTTAAAGAAACATAATTATCAAACTTTGACTCTTAAAGAGTTGTATGAGTGGAGAATCAAGGGAGAAGAAGACGATGTAAAACGAGTCCTCATACACTTTGATGACGGCTTTTTGGATAATTATACGATTGCATACCCCCTGCTTAAAAAGTATGGTTTTAAAGCAACTGTTTTCATAAGTCCGGAATTTGTAGATCCAAGGCCTATTGTGCGGGAGCTGCAGTATGAAAACATTATAAATAAAAAGCCCGTAGACATAAAAAATGTATGGGGCTATATGAGCTGGGAAGAGCTGAAAAAGGTTGATTCTGAAAATGTTATAGACGTTCAGGCTCATGCAATGACACATACTTGGTATCCGTCGGAATCGACAGTTGTCGATTGGCATCATAAAAATGACAGTTACTATTGGCTTGCATGGAATAAAAGACCGACGTGCAAACCTTTTTGGCTGACCGAATATGATGAAACGGAAGTTGAATACGGAACTCCTGTGTTTAAGTATGCAAAATCTATTTCCGGCAGGCGTTTTATTCCCTCACAGGAAGCAATCGATTTTTGTAAAGAGTATTATAGTAAGCACGTTGACGAATACAAAAATCTTGATAAGGCTGAAAAAAAATCCTTTTTTGAAAAGCTTAATGCAGATCTTAAGCAGGAACTGGGTGAAAAAATCGGCGAGTTTGAAAGTGAAGAGGAATTTTTGGAACGCTTGAAGATTGAGCTTGTCGAATCTAAAAAAATTGACGAAGAGCATCTTGGCAAAGCTGTGGAATTTTTGGCATGGCCGGGTGGCGCGGTGAGCAAAGAGGCCTATGAGCTTGCAGGTGAAGCCGGATACTTGTCATGGACTAAAAAGGGAAAACCGTACAATGAAATATCTGATGATCCTCAATGCGTATATCGGGTAGGAGGATGGAGCGGATTGCGTTTTAAATACAATCCCAATCCAATAGTAGAGTACTGGTTTTTGCGTATGCAATTACATAGAGCCAAGGGGAATCAAGGAGTTTTAAATAAAATTTATGCGAGTGTTGGAAATCTGTATAGAAATCGCCATATAAAGAAATGCAGAAAAAACGGAGAAAATTGGAAATGAGAGTACTTTATGTAATTAGTACGTTAGAAGGCGGTGGCGCGGAGAGTCAGCTGTGCTCATATGCGCTTGAACTCAAACGACTGCATCCGGAAGTTTATTTTGAAATTTGTGCAATAAAATCGGGTGGAGTCTTTGAAAAAAAGCTTGCGGAAAACGGCATTAAATACAGTGTTTTAAATTCTCAAAGCGTTTTGAAATCGGTTATAAAACTTCATCGCGTGATAAAAAAGAATCATTTTGATATAGTACACGCACATATGTTCTTTTCGGATTTGGTTGCCAGACTTGCTACGTTTATGACAAAAGCCAAGCTTGTGTCTACGCATCACGGCTTGGGAAAATGGAAAAAGAAACCGCTTATCTTGCTGGATAAGGTGACTAAATTCCGAGTTGATCGTTTTGTTATGGTTTCCGAGCAGTCAATGCAGTTGAGACTGAAGCGAGAAAAATACCCCGCCAAGAAAACGCAAGTGATTTACAACGGGATTTCCGGAGACTTTTTGTCAGATAACTCAAAGCAGCTTCCGAAAAACGGCGATAAAATTATCATCGGTACTACGGCAAGAATGACCGATAATAAGCAAATAAATCTAATGATTGACGTAATGAAGGATCTTGCCGATCATCCTCATGTTTGTTATGAGATTATTGGTCACGGCGAGAATTACGACAAGCTTGTTGAGCAAACGCAAAAGTATAACTTGACAGACCGCGTGCATTTTTGGGGATGGCAAGATGATATTCGCTCAATTATAGCAAGGTGGCATATTTTTGCTTTGCCGTCAATTAACGAAGACCTGCCTGTATCCATGTTGGAGTGTATGGCACAGGGAATTGTGCCAATTGCTTCCAGGGTCGGAGGAATAATCACTCTTTTGAACGAGAACAGGAATGGGATTCTTTGTGACAGCTCGAACAAAGATACTTTCACTGAGGCGGTTCGCTATTTGCTCTCTCATCCGGAGAAGTACGAGACGATTTCCAAAAACGCAAGGCAGTTTATTTGCGATACGTTTTTAATCAATAACACAGTTGAAAAAACGATGGCTATTTATAATAGCCTCTAATGGAATAGAAATATGAAATTGACAGATATTTACAATAGAATGCCCGTGTTTCTTCAAAATTGTTCCACAAGTGCATATGGGTTCCTGAGGGAAAGACGGCGCTTTGGCGGAGAATTCGGTGCTTTTTATAAAAGCGTGATCAACAGTGAGTTCTTTGATCGTAAACAGATGCTTGAACTCCAAAGAAAGTCTTTAAAAGAACTTTTTATAGCGGCTGCTTCTTCTAAGTATTATCGGGAATTGTTTTCAAAGATGAATGTTGATCTTGAAAATGATGATCCTTTCGATATACTATCCAGGCTACCTGTGTTGGAAAAAGACAAGCTGAGGGGGTACGAGACCGATTTTTATACGGAGTACGCTAACAAAGCTCTTACCTTTCATACCAGCGGATCTACCGGCACTCCGTTGAATATAAAGATGTCTCTTTCGGATTTGAGATTTCGTATGGCTCTTTTGGAGCGCCAAAAGAATCGTTACGGCGTTAACCACAAGTCGAAGCATTTAACCTTTGTGGGGAAGAAGATCACATCGGGAAGAGGTAAAACATTTTGGCGGTATAACCTGTTTGGGAATCAGTTGGTTATGTCTGTTTATGACTTGTCGGAGGCCAATAAGGATAAGTATCTCACCAAAATTCAACAGTATTCACCTGAGGTGATTGAGGGATATCCCTCAGCGCTTGAGGTAATAGCGAATTGGTTGTTGAAAAGTGACTATAAAATTTTGCCAAAGTGCATTTATGCTACCGCTGAAACTCTTACTAAAGAACAAAGGCTTCTTATAGAGAAGGCTTTTCACTGTCCGGTTGTTAATTATTACGGTTCTACAGAAGGCGCTACGATGATAACTCAGTGTGAAGAGGGGCATCTTCATATTGATGATGAGTGTGGAATTATAGAATTTCTGAATGATGATGGAACACCGGCAAAGAGCGGCGAAGTGGCAAATATGGTCATCACGAGCTTTACAACCAAGGCAATGCCTCTTATTAGGTACAATATTGGAGATTTGGGCGTTTTTTCAGATGAGAAGTGTTCGTGTGGCCGGAGCACAACGGTCATTACTGAAATTACCGGAAGGATAGACGATATTTTTATAACCCCCGAAAAAGGCTATGTCGGAAGACTGTCTACAACGCTGAAGCTTCTTCCAAGTACAGTAAGGCGTGCTCAAATTCATCAAAATTCTCCGGTGGATTTTCTTTTGTTGTTGGAAACCGATCAAAGCTTAGAAGAGATGCAGTTGAGCGAAGTATACGCCGATCTGTATGATAAACTGGGGAACGTGAACATTGTTACGGAATGTAAAAAAAGTATACCTTGCGGCAACAATGGAAAATTCAGAACGCAGATCAAACATTTTTAAGCGTTTTAAGGGAGGACAAATGAAAATTTCTGTAATAATTCCTGTATATAATTTGGGAAAATATATAGAAAAATCATTGAATTCGATTTTGTCTCAGGAATTTGACCAGAGCCTTGAAATAATAGTCGTTGACGACGGATCTACCGATAATAGCTCTGAAGTTGTTGATAAAATAAGCAAAGCCGATTCCAGAGTCAAATTGTTTCGACAGCAAAATGCGGGTGTATCGGCAGCAAGAAATGCAGGTCTTGATCTTGCTACCGGACAGTATGTGCTTTTCGTTGACGGAGACGATATTTTATTTCCGGGGGCACTGCAAAAATTGGCGGATGAACTAGATAATGACAAGGGCGCGATTTTAGCGTGCGGCTTGCACAATAGAATAACCTCATACGATCAAGAAGCACCGACATTAAAGGGAAGCGTAATACATACTGATTCCAAAGAGATATTGCAAAGGCTCCTTGCCGGCGAATATGATGTCAGTGCTTGTGCAAAAATGTTCGTAAAATCTTTGATTCGTGATATTAGGTTTATTCCGGGCAAGAAAATAAATGAAGACAAATACTTTTTGTTTGAATACCTGCTTAGAAACAACGGTATCGTTATCGATAATGATACGTACGTTTACGGTTATTATATCAGGAGCGGTTCTGCAACGACAAGCCGCTTTTCTTCCGGAACTTTGGACATGCTGTTTTTTTCCGAGGCTATTGAAAACGACGTCAAGCAATCGGTTCCCGAAATGTTTAATTATGCGAGATACAATAACATAGTAACACATTTGGCAGTGTTGAAAAAAATAGTACGTTCCAATGAATATAAAAATCAGAAAGCTTGCTTTAAGCAATTGAGAAAAGAAACGCTGGCTTTGCAAAAAGCAAATCAAAAAAATACAGAAAACAAGCATATTTTAGAATTGTCAATGCTCCGGGCAGGGGTCTTGCCATATATTGCTTGTGTGAAACTTTTTGATATTTTAAAGGCCGGTAAATGAATGAGAGCGCATGGAAATGATAAAAGAAAAAACAAAATTTGAAGGATTTTTAGCTTTCATACTCGGATTGTCTGTTTGTGAAGGAATCAGTGTTCTGATTTCGTTCGGAAGCACTATGCTCACGGTATCTGAAGTGATTTCTCCACTGATTATGGTTTTACTGATGATAACGAGGGAAAACAGATTTTTCGATTTTTTTAGAAATATTCCTCTTGGCTTTAAACTGTTTTTTGCTGTAATTGCTTTTTCGATATTGCCCGGAATGCTGTTTTTTGGATGGGGGGCTATTTATCGATATGCTGTAGGCATGATTTATTTTATAATCGTGTTAAGCATGGCAATAAACGTATATGCTTTAAGAAACAGCAGAGACTCTCTTTTTCTTGGTATAGCAGTCGGCCTGACATTGAATTTGATTTTTTCTCTGATTTGTTATATTTCATTCAATGTGGGTACAGTTATTTCTCTTGAGGGAGTATTTCCGAGAGATCATTTCTTCACACCGACACTTGCATTTAGAGCGCAAGGCTTTTTCCTTGAACCGTCACACCTTCTTCGTTTTATAGCATCTGTAATTTTAATAGTAATGGTAAATGTAAATGTAAAAAGTCTGCTGTTTAAATACCTTTGGGTGATACTGGCGTTTTTTGTTGTTCTTTATTCCACTTCCGGCAGTGTTGTTATATTGTTGCTCGGTTTACTGATGTATTGGATGATCCATAAAAAGGAGAGAAAAAAGGCAATCACAATAACGTCACTGATCGTGTTTTTGTTTGTGATCGTTTTGGGTGCTTTTCTCTTATTCACCCCCGGCGTATTATCCGATATATGGTCGAATTTTTCAAAAATTTTATTGGGTGCGGATATTACGGACGAAGGAAATGCGGCTCGCTTTGAGAGTATGAAAACCGTTTTAGAGCACATGGATATAGCTGCTATTGGATGTGGATGGAATTTGATCGGAACATACTTTGAAACTCAAAATCTGGGAATTGTATCGGCGTTCTCGTTCATTCTTCAAATGACCGTGGAGCTGGGCTTTTTGGGAGCACTGATGTATTGTCTTGCTTTGTTTACAACATCTTACAAGCTCATAAAGCAAAAAAATGACAAGGCGATAGCTTTGGGGATTACCTTGATTATTATATTTGCATTGCAGGTGGGAACTGATTATTCATTCAATACATGCACAATGGCAGTGTTTGGCTTGGTCGTGTGTGAATTGGAAGAGATCAGAAATAAGAATCGGATTTATACAAATAAGGTGGGGGAATGAAATGGATGTAGGAATTGTAACGTCGCACACGTCATTTAAGAATAATTATGGTGCTGTACTGCAGGCGTATGCAATGTGTGAGCAGTTAAAACGTTGGGGAATAGCTCCGCACGTTATAAACTATACGTATAGTAATTCAAATGCAATTGTTGATATAACCAATTCTAACAGCCGGTCTTTTCTTTCGAGAATCAAATATATTTTCTCGTCAGATGTTCGGATCGTGTCGAAATTGCAGTATCGTTTCAATCGAAAGAAAAGAAAGGCTTTAGAAAAAAGATTTATTGATTTTTATAAAGCACGTATTCCGTTGACATCGACGATAGGCGCGTCTTATGAGGAGATCAAAGAAAACGGCTTTGGTTATGACGGATATATCACCGGAAGTGACCAGGTTTGGAATCCTTTGATTCATGGGAACAAAAACGATCCTTGTTGTTTCTTGCAATTTGCGGAACCCGGGAAAAAACGCATTTCCTATGCGCCTAGTTTTGGTATATCAACTCTTCCGGATTTTTGCAAGGAAAGTCTTGTGACTTACATAAACACCTTTGACTCTGTTTCTGTACGGGAGCTTTCGGGACAAAAAATACTTTTGGATGCAGTTGGGAAAGAATTCCCGATCGTTTTGGATCCTACGTTGATGGCGGATACGGAGGTTTACGATGCAATCTCCCAAAAGGTTAATGGATTACCGAAACGCTATATATTGTGTTATAGATTTGGGAAAATGAAGTATTTCGATGATGTCTTAAAAAGGATTTCCAAGAAGCTTCGTCTTCCCGTCGTAGAGCTGCCGCTTTCCATCGAATCTTACGGGAAGGGAACCAAAAAAGAGTATTCTGTCGGTCCTGCAGAGTTTATAGGCGCAATAAAAGGAGCGGATTTGATTTTAACGGATTCATTCCATTGCACCGTTTTTTCTGTTTTGAATCACAAACCCTTTTACGCCTTTTTACGGCAAGAGAAGGGAGATAAAAACAATATGAACGGACGAATAGAGGATTTGCTTCGATTGGTGAATTTGGAGGACCGATTGCTTCTTTCGTTTGACGATTTTAAAGAAGCGGATCTTTCAATGCCTATAGATTATGCGTGCGTAGACAGAATTTTAGATGAAAAAAGAAAGATATCACAAGCATTTTTAAAGAATGCTTTGTTATGACGAACAGGAGCTTCACATGACGATTGAAAATTTAAGTGATATTTCCGACTTGTGCACAGGCTGCTTGAGCTGTATAAACGTGTGCCCCAAAAATGCAATTGGCACAGCATACAAGGATGACGGCTTTCTTTACCCTGTTGTAGATGCATCCGCTTGTATTAATTGCGGACTTTGTGTGAAAGCATGTCCGATCGGTACCCATATAGAAAAAAACGAATGCTTGAAAGTGTATTCGTCGGCGGCAAAGGATTCCGAAATAAAAGCGCAGGGATCATCCGGCGGTATTTTTCCGCTTCTTGCAACTGAAGCTATCAAAAGGGGAGGATCTGTATACGGAGCAGCTTTTTCCCGTGAACGTATGGTTTATCACACTTCGTCAGATAAGGTGGGGCTCCCCCCGTTGTTTCGTTCAAAATATATTCAGAGTGATATTGGCTTGTCTTATCGTGATGTTGAACGCGATCTTTTGGCTTTTCGTGAGGTATTGTTTGTTGGAACGCCTTGTCAGGTACGGGGGCTTAGGTGCTATTTAAAAGCACGGCATGTCAGCGAAGATAAACTGACTACGATGGATTTTATGTGTCATGGAGTTCCGTCCCCAAGATATTTCAATGAATTCATTGACAGAATAGAAAAAGAGGAAGGTTGTTCCGTACAAGAGGTTACTTTCAGAGAAAAAGATCTGGGATGGAGACAACAGGTAATAAATATTTATTTTGAAAACGGTAAAAAAAGACAGCATTTATCAGAAACGTTTTTTTATTACTACTTTTTCCTTAAAAATTATAATTTAAGAGACTCTTGCTATGGGTGTAAGGAATTTTCAAATCATGTCTCGGATATTACTCTTGCAGACCATTGGGGTGTCGAAAAGCAATTTGATGACGATCGCGGTCTTTCCTTGATGATCGTTCATACTCAAAAGGGGCAAGAGCAGCTATCTCGCATTTTGAATGCGTGCGATGTCAGAGAGATAGATGATCAATACAATGAAAATATATATAGCCATCACAGATATGATATAAGCCTCAAAAGAAAATGGCTTTCTGCATACGTTGCCCGCGGTGAAGAATATACATCAAAGGTTTTTTATAAAAAAGAAAAAAGAAAGCACCGTATTCGCGGTATATATAATCAATTTTTGCATTGCGCAAAAAAAGTCACAAGAGTCGTATTTAAAAGCAAATCAGCTACTTAAGGGGGGAGGATATGGCGCAGGATAGTTCAGCAAAGAGATTTATTAAAAACACGTTGATCTTTTTTGTAGGTACGGTTTTGTCTAAAATTGTATCTTTCTTGTTAATGCCCCTATATACAACAAAGATTCCACCTGCACAAATGGGTGTTTTTGATACGTCGGTTACGCTTGGAACGATGGTGTTTTCTGTTTGCTATTTTGAAATTTGGTCAACTATTTTGAGGTTTTTATACAGCAAAGAAAACGCCAATAATAAAAATGGGGTCGTTCGTATTGGTTGGCAGATGTTTTTCATGTCTACCATCATATTTACCATTATTTGTTCAATAGTCTGCCAAATTATGGACTATGACTATACCTATCTTGTTGTGGCATACGGTATTGCAAGCGCTTTGTCCAATCAAATGGCGTTTTTGGCACGAGGGGTAGGATTAAATACGGCTTTTTCTATTTCGGGTATTATAAACACAACGGTGCATTTGCTGTTTAACATTTTGTTGTTGACGGTATTTAATGCGGATTATTCTGCTCTCTATATAAGCTTTATTTTCGGCGTTTTGGCACAGGTGCTGTTTTTGTATATCAGCATTAAAAAATCAAGAGCAATTGCTACAAAAGAAAAACTTCCCAACAAGTTGTTGAGGAGGCAAATGTTCAAGTATTCATTGCCGCTATGCTTCAACACTGTTTCCTATTGGCTTTTAACAAGCTTTAACCGAATTGTTTATAACCGTGTATATGGAAACGATGCGAGCGGTGTTTTTTCGATTGGCGGTCGATTTGGAAGTCTGATAGCTCTTGCCACCACTTGCTTTACATACGCTTGGCAGGATTTGGCTTTTTCAAAGGCAGAGGATGCTACCGAAAAAAAATCAGAATTATATACGGTGGCGTGTGATAAATATCAAAAGTTTTTGGTTGCTGCCGCGGTATTGCTTTTGCCCATGATAAACTTGATTTTTCCAATCCTTGTAAAGGGCGAATATACTCAGGGATTGCTGCTTGTCCCAACCTTTGTTGTAATGGCTATTATCAGTGCGTACAGTGCATTTGTCGGAAACGTTTTTTACGCCATAAAGGAAACAAAATCCATAACGACGAGCACAGTGCTTTCTGCAGCGTTTAATTTGATGATTTGTTATCCTATGATAAAATTTATGGGTGGAGCAGGCGCAAATCTCGCAACGATTATGGCGTTTGTTGTCAGTATTGCTTACAGAGCTGTAATTTTGAAAAAAAAGATAAATTTCAGTATCCGCATTCGCAGTATACTTTTGAGCGTACTTTGGTTAAGTGCAACTATTTTCGTCTATTATTTGGGAAACAGTTTACTTCAAGGAGGCGCATTCGTTATAAACATGATTCTTGCAGTATTAATGTTCAGAAATGATATAATTAAAATGTTAAAGCCAAGGAGAAGTCATGGTGCATGAAACACTTTTTGTTTTTATTAGACGAGTTACCGCCAACACAATCTGCTAACGGAATATGCGTAGACAAGATTATTGACGAGCTGCTCTCCTCGGGATATAAGGTCAGCTGTGTTTGTTGGGGTGAACAAAAAAAAGAGGGCGTTCATATTCATAAAATAAAACGCAAGCCTTTTGATTGCGCGGTACAAAAATTAAAAAAGAACAAAAGCTTTTTTAATAAATTTCTCCTTTTACTATTGAGAATTCTGAACAGAGTATACCACGTATTCGTTTTGCCATGGTGGCCGTCTGAATCTTTTGTTACTGTAAGAAATTTATATAAAAAGGCCGCAGAAGCGATAGAAAAAGATGGCGTTACCGATGTCGTAGCCGTAAGCTATCCCGGAGAAACCTTGAGCGCGATGAAAAAAATCAAGCGGAAATACAAAAATCACGTAAAAACGGTAATGTATCCGCTGGACGTTACCCTTTTTGGAACGCATCATGGAACGTCTTTGGAAAAAGCAATTTCCAAGCCTCTGAACAGACGTTTTATGATAAATTGTGCCCGCTTTGCCGATAAAATTTTAGTGCTTGAAAATGCTTATGAATCCTTTAAAAAGGTTTTTCCGAACGCTTTACAAGAACGTTTTTTTACGGTCGGAATACCTCTGTATATTCCTAAAGAAAAAAGAACTGTTTTAAATGACAGCAGGGATATTCATGTGGCGTTTGCCGGAAATCTAATAGCAAATGTCAGAGATCCATCATTGCTTTTTGAACTATTAGACAAGATTGCACTTCGTATAGGATGTAAGATATATTTTGATTTTTATGGGAAATGCGATCAGCATATCGAAAAATTGATTTACACAAAGGAACATAATTTTGTTTTTGTTGATCATGGATGGGTGACGGAGCAGGAGCTATATGACAAGCTTTACAATGCAGACATTTTAGCGAACATTGGGAACAATTCAACCTTGATCCCAAGCAAGCTGTTTGTTTATTTGTCGTATGGAAAGCCGATTCTTCACCAGTGCATAATCGAAGAGGATGCTTGCCTGTATTACTTGAAGCAATATAAAAATGCTTGTATTGTAAAAGAAGGGGATGGCTGCGACGATAGCACTCTATTGCGCGTCGAGGACTTTATAAAAAATTCGCCCTCGTATTTTGTTGATACCGAAGTTTTATTTGAAAGTTGTACTCCGAAATTTACGTCAACCATATTAACAGACAATTAATAAAACAGTGATACGATAGGAGATTGATATGTCGCTTTTTAAGAATAAAACATTAATGATCACCGGAGGAACCGGCTCCTTCGGAAATGCGGTACTTAACCGTTTTCTGCGTACTGACATTGGGGAAATCCGTATCTTCTCCCGTGATGAGAAAAAGCAGGATGATATGCGCCACGAATTCCAGGCAAAGATGCCCGAGGTTGCCGAGAAGATCAAGTTTTACATCGGTGACGTACGCGATCTTGCGTCCGTGAAAAACGCGATGTACGGCGTGGATTATATCTTTCATGCGGCGGCACTCAAGCAGGTTCCGTCCTGTGAATTCTTCCCGATTGAGGCAGTCAAGACCAACGTTCTCGGTACTGAAAACGTATTGACTGCGGCAATTGAGGCGGGCGTGAAAAACGTAGTCTGCCTTTCCACCGACAAGGCGGCATACCCTGTCAATGCGATGGGAACCTCCAAGGCAATGATGGAAAAGGTCATTGTGGCGAAGTCAAGAACGGTCAGCCCCGATAAGACGAAGATCTGCTGTACCCGTTATGGCAACGTGATGTGCTCTCGCGGATCGGTCATTCCGCTTTGGATTGACCAGATCAAGGTAGGAAATCCGATTACCATTACCGATCCTACGATGACGCGCTTTATCATGTCTCTTGATGAAGCGGTGGATCTGGTGCTCTTTGCGTTTGAGCACGGCGAGAGCGGCGATATCCTTGTCCAAAAGGCGCCCGCTTGTACCATTGGAACACAGGCAGAGGCGGTTTGCGAGCTCTTTGGCGGAGACAAGAGCAATATCAAGGTCATCGGCATTCGCCACGGGGAGAAGATGTACGAAACGCTTCTGACCAACGAGGAGTGTGCAAATGCGATCGATATGGGCAACTTCTACCGTGTGCCCTGCGACAAGCGCGGACTGAACTACGATAAGTATTTCAACAAGGGCGATGCCGAGCGCAACCCCTTGACCGAGTTCAATTCCTCCAATACGCAGCTGTTGAACGTGGAGGAGACCAAGGCAAAGATTGCTTCTCTTGCCTATATTCAGGAAGAGATCGCAAAGATGGGTGAAGGAACATGAACATACTGATTACGGGAGCTTTGGGATTTGTCGGTAAGAACCTCTCCGAGGCACTCAAAAATATTCGTGATGGAAAAGACAAAACGCATCCGTCACTTTCCGTCGATGAGATTTTCTGTTACGATCTGGATTCCACTCCGGAAGAGCTGGATGCATACTGTCAGGATGCGGATTTTGTGTTCCATCTGGCGGGGGTCAATCGCCCGAAGGATCCCACGGAATTTATGCAAGGGAACTTCGGTTTTACTTCAACCTTGCTGGAAGCCTTGAAAAAGCACGGCAATGCTTGTCCCTTGATGATTTCTTCCTCAATTCAGGCGACCTGTATCGGAAGATATGACAGCGACTACGGAAGAAGTAAAAAAGCAGGGGAGGAGCTGGTTTTTGCCTACGGTCAGGAAACGGGCGCCAAGGTGTTGGTGTACCGATTCCCGAATCTGTTCGGCAAATGGTGTCGTCCCAATTATAACAGTGCCGTGGCAACCTTTTGCAACAACATTGCGAACGATCTTCCGATTACGGTAAACGATCCCGCGGTGCAATTGGAGCTGCTTTACATTGACGATCTTGTAGACGAAATGATTCTCGCGCTTGAAGGAAAAGAACATCATTGTACCTTTGACGGAATCGAAACGGTACTCAGCGCGGACGGTGCATACTGTGCCGCACCCGTGACGCACAAGGTGAGTCTTGGTGAGATTGTTTCTTTGTTGGAGCGCTTCCATGATCAGCCTACCAATTTGACCGTTCCCGAAATTCCTCACGGCTCGTTTGCCAAGAAGCTTTACAGTACTTATCTTTCTTATCTTCCGGCGTCCAAGGTCTCGTTTCCTTTGAAAATGAACGTGGATGCGAGAGGTTCGTTTACGGAGCTTTTGCGCACGGAAAAATGCGGACAGTTTTCTGTGAACGTCTCAAAACCGGGAATCACAAAAGGTCAGCATTGGCACAACACGAAATGGGAATTTTTCATCGTGGTGAGTGGACACGGACTGATTGAAGAGCGCAAGATTGGAACGGATGAGGTTTTAAGCTTTGAGGTTTCGGGGGAGAAGATGGAAGCCATCCATATGCTTCCCGGATACACCCACAACATCATCAATCTCTCGGAGAGTGAGGATCTTGTGACCGTTATGTGGGCGAACGAATGCTTTGATCCCACAAAGCCGGATACCTTTTTTGAGCCTGTGAAATGATTTGACAGGGCGAAAATGCTTTTACGAAAGGAATTATCATGGATATCAAACTTGACTACAGTGACGTAAAATTCAAGGATAACGGAAAATTGAAGCTGCTCATCATCGTGGGAACTCGTCCCGAGATCATCCGCTTGGCAGCGGTAATTAGCAAATGCCGCAAATATTTTGATTGCATCCTTGCGCATACGGGACAAAACTACGATTACAACCTCAACGGTGTTTTCTTCAAGGATTTGAAGCTTGCAGATCCTGAGGTATATATGGACGCGGTCGGCGATGACCTTGGCGCGACTGTCGGAAATATCATCAACTGCTCTTATAAGCTCATGAATCAGATTAAGCCCGACGCACTTCTCATTTTGGGAGATACCAACTCCTGTCTTTCTGCGATTGCGGCAAAGAGACTTCATATTCCGATCTTCCATATGGAAGCGGGCAACCGATGCAAGGACGAGTGTCTCCCCGAGGAGACGAACCGCCGCATTGTTGACATCATTTCCGACGTCAACCTGGCTTACAGTGAGCATGCGCGCCGTTATCTGCACGAATGCGGACTCCCCAAGGAGCGTACCTATGTAACCGGCTCTCCCATGGCTGAGGTGTTGCACCAAAACCTTGCGGACATTGAAGCCAGCAACGTACACGAAAGACTGGGACTTGAAAAAGGGAAGTACATTCTTCTTTCGGCGCACCGCGAAGAAAATATCGATACCGAAAAGAACTTCTTGAGTCTCTTCACCGCGATCAACAAGATCGCCGAGAAGTACGATATGCCCATTTTATATTCCTGTCATCCCAGAAGTCGCAACCGCTTGGCGGCAAGCGGATTTCAACTGGATTCCCGTGTGATTCAACATGAACCGCTCGGCTTCCATGATTACAATTGCCTCCAGATGAATGCGTTTGCGGTCATCTCGGACAGCGGAACACTTCCGGAGGAAAGCTCCTTCTTTACCTCCATTGGACACCCGTTTCCTGCGGTCTGCATTCGTACGTCCACGGAACGCCCCGAGGCATTGGATAAGGCTTGCTTTGTGTTGGCGGGAATTGATGATCACAGCCTGTTGCAGGCGGTTGAAACTGCGATCTCCATGAACGAGGAAGGGGATCACGGCATTCCCGTGCCCGTATACGTAGAGGAGAACGTTTCTACCAAGGTCGTCAAGATCATTCAGTCTTATACGGGTGTTGTCAATAAAATGGTTTGGAGGAAAAATTAAGGAGATGTTGTTGTGAATCAGGATGAGGTAAAAGTGTTTTTTTCAATAATACGCTCTGCAATTGATGGCAATAGATTAAATGATGATGAGCTAAAAGCATATTCATTTGACATGCTCCCTAATATGTTAAAGTTATCAGCTAAGCATGATGTTATCCATTTGCTGGCTTTCGGTCTGAAGCAAAACGAGTTGATCGGCGATGGAGACGGTGATATTGAAAAATATATTCTTAGGGCTGTTTATCGCTGTGAGAATCTGCGATATGAATACGAGAAACTTTGTGATATTTTAGAAAAAACGAAGGTGTTTTTTCTTCCATTGAAAGGTTCTGTAATCAGAAAATTATATCCGGAAGAATGGATGCGCACGAGTTGCGATATTGACATTTTAGTTCATGAAAATGATTCTGAAAAAGTCAAATCTGTTTTGATTGAGAAGTACGGATATAAATATCATGAAAAGGGTTCACACGATATTTCGCTTTTTTCGCCTACAGGCATTCATATTGAATTGCATTATAATCTTGTTGAGGTTGGCAGAGCGAATGAGTCTTCAAAGGTGCTGAAAGATATTTGGGGTAAAGTATCTGTACGCCAGGGCTTTGAGTATTGTCTCGAAATGCCTGATGAAATGTACTATTTCTATCATATCGCACACATGGCAAAACATTTTGAAGATGGTGGCTGTGGAATAAGACCCTTTATCGATCTCTGGGTTTTGGATAACATGGAAGAATCAAATCAAAAAAAGCGAAATCAATTACTCGATCAAGGGCGACTTTTAAAATTTGCACAGGTCTCTCGTAAATTAAGTAGAACATGGTTTGAAACTGGAATGTATGATTTGGTTTCAAAGCAGATGGAAGATTATATTTTACGCGGTGGAGTTTATGGCAACAACGAAAATCGTATTATGGTTCATCAGCAGAGAAGCGGTGGGCGCATTAAGTATGCAATATCGAAGCTTTTTATTCCGTATGATGTAATTAAGTTTCATTACCCCATTCTGCAACAACACCGCTGGTTGACTCCATTTATGCAGATTCGTAGATGGTGTAAACTGATTTTTTGTGGACATTTAAGACGCACTACGAAAGAACTGCGATACAATAATAATATTTCTAGTGCTGAAGCAGCTAACATGCAAACATTCTTGGATAATATAGGCCTGTAAAACGATCAAAATAAATATGGTGTAATGATAATATACCCGTTCAAATCTGTCACTTGTGAGCAAGATCGAACGGGTATATTTCAAATTATATGTGAAAATGTGCAGATTTTCGAAGCGATGTGCTGGGTATTGCTATCTTTTTATAGAAAAGATGAAACATAGATTGTATTATACATTCAGTATCAAATACGATCCAAGAATATTGCGCGTAAGGGAGGTTATAAAAATCAACCGTTAGGACCAGGGTTTAAACCAGCACCCCTAACCTAACTGCGTGTGTATCAAACATTAATTCCGAACAGGCTTAAAATAAATGTGATTAGATATACCGCAGCACCCGATGAAACAAGGATCGCCATGATCAATGCCAGCAAGCGGGCAGGTGTGGAAAAGGTGGATTTTTTATTTTCTTTTTTTGCCATGATTGTGATTTCCTTTCAAATCAGAGAAGAACTCCCGAGGCGGGAATTTTGATCTTTTTCATCCCCTTGGTGTCAGCGGGAATTTCGTCGGGATTGGCTGTGGCGGAAACGAGTGTAGTACCTTTTTTCAAGGACATCAAGGTCACACCCCCCGAGGTGCGCGTGGACATCAAAGGAATCAGGGTGGATTTGATGACGATGGCGCGTTTGTCGGAGGAGACAAGCATGATATCCATCGGTGCTTTCTCGTAGAATGCCGCTACAATGGGAGAGTTCTTGGAATATGCGGCGGTCAGCTTACGGCGATTGCCTGTGGTTTCGTAATTGGCAATGGAGACGCGAACACCTTTTCCGTTTTCGAAGATCAAAACAAGATTTTCTTTTTCGGGATACTTGTTTTGAATGTTCATGAGGATGGGTTTTTCCTCGGGGTCCATCTCAAATTTTGCGGGGAGGTAGTCGCCAAGGGCAGATGCCTTGGTATTGTCGAACTCGTCCGCCCTTGCGCGGTAGAGCTTCTGACGGTTGGTGAGGAAAATGAGGTTATCCGTGTTCTGTCCGTCAAAGAGCATGCGCAGCGCATCCCCGTCCTTGAAGGACTGCTCGTCGTTTCCGCGCAAGGACTGGAAGGTGATCTTCTTGAAATATCCGTCTTTTGAAAGAACGAAGCGCGCAGGGTAGTTTTCAACGTGCTCCTCTTCCTTATATTCCTGAATTCCTTCGGCAGAGAGAATCTGCGTACGCCTTGGCTGAGCGTACTTTTTCTTGACCTCTGTCAATTGTGCGATGATGAGTGCCTTTTGCTTCAATTCGTCGCGTAGGATCTCTTCCATTTCCGCGATCTCTTTTTCAAGCTCTTCGATTTCGGAGAGGCGGTTGAGAATATACTCACGGTTGAGATAACGCAATTTGATTTCTGCAATATAGTTTGCCTGAATCTCATCAATGTCGAATCCCTTCATCAAGTTGGGAACAACGTCCGCTTCCTTTTCCGTCTTTCGGATGATACGGATTGCCTTATCAATATCCAGCATGATCTTTCCAAGACCTTGCAGCAGGTGGAGCTTATCCTTTTTCTTGGCAAGATCATACCGAAGCTCGCGACGAATGCATTCCAAACGGAAACGAATCCATTCGGAGAGAATCTCGCAAACGCCCATTGTGCGAGGCGTAGAATCAATCAGAACGTTGAAGTTGCAACGGAAGCTATCCTCCAAGGGTGTCATTTTAAAAAGCTTTGCCATTACCTTTTCGGGATCTGCGCCGCGGCGGATGTCTAAGGTCAGCTTGAAGCCACTCAATCCGATTTCGTCTCGGAAATCAGTGATCTCCTTGATCTTGCCTTCCTTATAGAGGGTTGTAAGCTTGGCAAGGATCAATTCAATCGTGGTAGAGTAGGGAATCTCAATGATGTCAATACAGCTTTGCGCCTTGTCGTAAACGTAACGCGCGCGAAGCTTGACAGATCCCTGTCCCGTTTCATAGATTTTTTTCATTTCTTCCTTGTCGTAAAGGAGGGTTCCGCCGCCTGAGAAGTCGGGGGCTTTGAGAAGCTCCATCATCTTTTCAACCGAAAGATTGGGCTTGCGAAGAAGTGCGATCGTTCCGTCACAAACCTCCGCAAGATTGAAGGAGCAGATATTGGATGCCATACCGACGGCAATTCCCATATTGGGCATAACGAGAATATTCGGGAAGGTTGTAGGAAGGAGCACGGGCTCTTTCATGGTGGCATCATAGTTGTCTACCATATCCACCGCATCCTTGTCAATGCCGCTGAAAAGCTCATGACAGATGGTGTCCAGCTTACACTCGGTATAACGCGCTGCCGCATACTTCATTTCGGAGGAGTACTGTTTTCCGAACGAGCCCTTGGAGTCTACCAGGGGATGAAGAAGGGTTGCGTTTCCGCGAGTGAGACGTACCATGGTTTCATAAATGGAAGCGTCACCGTGCGGATTGAGCTTCATCGTTTGTCCCACGATATTGGCACTCTTGGTTCTGGGACCTGTCAAGAGTCCCATTTTATACATGGTATAAAGGAGCTTCCTGTGCGCCGGCTTCAGTCCGTCGATTTCGGGAATCGCGCGTGCGACGATGACGCTCATGACGTAGGGCATGTAGTTCTTTTCAATTGTTTCCGTGATCGGCTGATAGACGATCGGAGCATAAACAATTTCCTTTTTTTCTTCTTTCTTCTGTCTTTTTGCCATTCGGTCGTATTTCCTTTCTATCGATCGTTCAAAGCCGCAAAACCGTGTGTGCTGCGGCGCGTATCATGCGATTGTAAAGTGCCAATCCAAGCCCCTCCATGGGGGGGAGATGCGCGTAAATAATCTCGGCATCGGTCGCGTCTGCGTCACGGAGCGCATGAAAAAGTGTGTGCGCTTGCGCGCCGAGATCCGCCATCTTCCCTACGGGGAACACAAGTCCGTGGGAGAGACGGTCACGTTCCTCGTCATAGCAAAGAATGGCGCATTTTTTCTCTGCCTGTTCCTTTTGAAGAAAGGCAAGCACTACTTCAAAGGAGCCGTCCAACAGCACAAGAGGCGCTGTCGGGGCATAATGGCGGTATTTCATTCCGGGAGAAAGCGGACGCTCGTTTTCTGCCAGTTTATGTGTCACGGCATCTGCAATGATCACATGATCGCAGATCATGCAAAGCGCGTCATAGGTGATCGCTCCGGGGCGAAGCAACGTAATCGTATCTCCGTCAATTTTGACGATGGTGGATTCAAGCCCGATTTCACACTCTCCACCGTCAATGATCATGCTGACGCGTCCGTTCAGATCGTCCCGAACGTGCTCGGCACAGGTGGGGGAGGGCTTTCCCGAAAGATTGGCAGAGGGGGCGGCAATGGGAAGGGCGCACAATTTGATGAGCTTATGCGCCACGGGATGTGCGGGACAACGGATTGCCACACTGTCAAGTCCTCCCGTGGTGGAGGTGGGAATGCTGTCTTTCTTGGGAAGGATGACCGTCAAGGGACCCGGCATAAACGCCTTTGCAAGCTTTTTTGCGGTCGCGTTGACGTAAGCGTATTGTTCTGCATCCTCAAAGGATGCCAGATGGATGATCAAGGGATTGTCGGAGGGACGCCCTTTGGCAGCATAAATTCTTTGTGCTGCAAGAGCATTGGTTCCGTCTCCCCCAAGCCCGTAAACCGTCTCGGTAGGGAAGACAACGAGCTCTCCTCTTTGGATGCAATTTGCGGCACGTTGAAGTGCGCGCGCACCCTCATCATCCTCGGTGTAACGAATATACTCTGTCTGTATCATGTGATTGCCTCAGTCTTGTTGCTTTAGCTTTTCCGCGGTTTCCGCGGTGGCAAGGGCATCGATCATTGCTCCGATCTCGCCGTCCAGAAAACGCTCGATGGAGAAAATTGTCAATCCGATACGGTGATCCGTGATCCGTCCTTGCGGATAGTTGTAGGTGCGGATGCGCTCACTTCGATCTCCTGTGCCCACCTGCTTGCGTCGGTTGGATGCGATGGCTTCGTCCTGCTCGCGTACCTTCTGATCGTAGAGGATGGTGCGGAGCATTTTAAGCGCTTTGTCCTTGTTCTTAAACTGGCTTCGTTCCTCCTGACATTCCACTACGATGCCTGTCGGCTTGTGTAAAAGACGCACTGCCGATTCGGTCTTGTTGATGTGCTGACCGCCCGCGCCGCTGGATTTACAGGATTCAAACACAAGATCGGCGGGGTTGATCTCCACCTCGACGTCTTCTGCCTCGGGAAGCACGGCAACCGTTGCTGTGGAGGTTTGTATCCGTCCCTGAGATTCGGTTTCGGGAACGCGCTGAACGCGGTGCACTCCGCTCTCGTATTTAAAACGGGAATATGCGCCCGATCCCTCTACCAAAAAGGCAAGTTGACGGTATCCGCCAAGCTCGGTCGGAGTTTCCGACAAAAGGGAAACTCGAAAGCCCGCGGAGGCGGCATACATCGAATACATGCGGTAAAGCACCGCTGCGAACAATGCCGCTTCCTCACCGCCCGCGCCTGCGCGGATCTCAACCATGACGTTTCTGTCATCGTTGGGATCGCGCGGCAAGAGCATGACGGTCAATTCTGCCTTCAATGCTTCCACGAGATCCTTGGTATCGCGAAGCTCCTCCGCGGCAAGCGCGCGAAGCTCTGTATCCGAGCTTTCTTCTAAGAGCGCCAGGGTATCGCGGACGTTATTTTCCGCTCTTTGAAGGTCTCTGTATTTTTCGATAATCGGGGAAAGGAGCTTATATTCCTTCGCGATCTGCGCACACCTTGCGGGATCGGATGCCACGGAGGGATCGGACATGGATGCCTCCAGGTGCAGATATTTTTCTTCTGCTTCTTTGAGCTTGTTCAGCATATCAGAATTGATAGAATGCCTTGAAAGCTCTGTAGGCCTCGTAGAGATCTACCTTGGAAATAATCTCGTAAGGAGCGTGCATGGAAAGAACGCCAACACCGATGTCGATGGTGTCAATGTTGTGCTTTGCAAGGTATTTTGCAACGGTTCCGCCACCGCCCACGTCGGTCTTTCCAAGCTCGGAGGTTTGCCATACAACCCCTGCTTCGTTCAGACACTTGCGAACCCATCCGACAAGCTCTGCGCTGGCATCCGACGTGCCGCCCTTGCCGCCGCTGCCTGTGTATTTGCATACACTGACACCGCAACCGAGCAAGGAGGAATTACGGTGCTCATAAACCTCGGAGAAGTTGGGATCGAAGGTTGCGGTTACGTCACTGGAGAAGCACTTGGAGTTGGCACGAACCGCCGCAGCGTTACCGCCGAGCGCACGGGCGATTTCGTTGATTACGTCGGTAATGAGACTGCTCTGCATTCCCGTGACACCGTCACTTCCTGTTTCTTCCTTGTCAACCAAGAGGCACATCGATGTGTGAAGTGTGTCATCGGAATCAAAGAGTGCTGTGATTGAGGGATATGCGCATACGCGGTCATCGTGACCGTAAGCGCAGATCATGGAACGGTCAAAGCCTGCATCTCTTGCCCGCGCCGCGGGGACGATGCAGAGCTCCGCCGAAAGAAGATCCTCTTCGGTGATTCCGTACGCATTGTAAAGATATTCGAGTACACCAAGCTTGACACTGTCCTTTTCTTCGCTGTCAAGAGGCATAGAGCCCACGAGAATGTTCAGTCGTTCCGCGGGGAAGACCTCCTTGATGGTCTTGCCTGCCTGTCCACCTGCGAGGTGAGGAAGCAGATCGGTGATATACATGACGGGATCGTTTTCGTCTTCACCGACAGTGATCTTGACGGTAGAGCCGTCCTGCTTGATCACAACACCGTGAAGTGCGAGGGGCATCGCAAGCCACTGGTACTTACGGACACCGCCATAGTAATGCGTTTTGAGGAAGCACATGCCGTTTTCCTCATAAAGAGGAACCTGCTTCAGATCAAGTCTCGGAGAATCGAGATGAGCGGCGGTGATGCGGATGCCGTGATTGATGGGCTCACTTCCGATACGGAAGACAAAGATGTTCTTTCCGCGGTTGTTATAGTAAAGCTTGTCACCCGCCTTGATGGCATCTCCGAACTGATAGGGACGGTAGCCTGCTGCCTCTGCCATACGGATGCATTCCTCTACCGCTTCACGTTCGGTTTTTGCAGTGTCAAGGAATTTTTTGTAATCCTCTGCATAAGCGTACGCTGCTTTGACGATTTCTTTTCCCGCTTTTTCATAAACGGTCTTTTTCTCATATACGTAGGGCTTGGTTTCTGCCATGATCTTGTTCTCCTTTTGGATTTGTATTAAGATGCAAAATATAAACGTTTATAGTGGTCTGCAGCCTGCAGGGTATCTTTTGCAAGCTTTGCGGCTTGAGTGTCGGGGATCGAGGTGAGATTTCCGTCCTCCCCGATCAAAGCTTCGTCAAGAAGCCATGCGTCCACCGTTTCCGTTCCGACCTCATAAGCGGCAATGGCAACCTCCCAGATTCCGTATTTGTGAAAGAGGAAGGAAAGGTAAGCAGTGCCGCAGCGAAGATTGGGGACGGGGGCGTAAAGAAGGGCGGATTCCTGCGTGGGTTCTTGTAAAATGTCTTCGGAGATTTTTAGAAACTCGTCCGGTGTCAGCTGTGTCAGTCCGATGCTGCCGTCATTTCCCACCTTGTTGCTTGAAAAATCACTTTGTGCCTTGATAAACCCCCAAAGAATATGCTCGGGAATTCCGAATTCCTCGGCGACATTGTGCATGTCGCTCGCAATGGAATCGTCCATGGGGTAGTTGCTTTTTTCAACAGCGGTCGCGATGGCATCAAAGCCGAGACCGAAGGCAACGGAGAGCACGATGAGCAAACAGAATATACAAATGCGTCCAAGATTCAGCTTCACTCCTCGATCACTCCCAACTCAACAAGAATTTTTTGAACCGTGGGGCGAAGATGCTCCACAGAGCCGTTGTTCTCAATCACGTAATTGGAATGTGTGCGGAAATAATCGTCGCTTTTTTGCGCGTTGATCCGACGGATGGCGCTCTCCGCATCGATTCCGTCACGTTCCATGATCCGCTCAAGACGCATCCTTTTTTGCGCGAGCACAGAGACCACGGCACCGCAGTCGCGATCTGCTCCCGCTTCAAAGAGCTGAGGCGCATCCAGTACCGCCGCCCGTGTACCGAGCCGCCTTAAGTGCTCAAGCTGGCGGTGAATCTCTTCCATGACGTATCTGTGTGCGATGGAATTGAGAGCTTGCAGAGCATTGGGATCGGAAAATACAAGGGAAGAAAGCTGCTTTCTGTTAAGCTCCCCCGAGGGAGTCAGGATTTTGCTTCCGAAATGCTGTGTCAGTTCCTTAAGACACGAGGAGGGAGGGGAGAGAAGCGTATGGTATACGTGGTCCGCATTGATGATGGGGAGACCGTAGGAGGCAAAGATTTGGCTGACCTCTCCCTTGCCTGCACCGCTGGGACCTGTCAAGCCGATCACTAGCATGATGCCACCTCTGTTCGGGTACCGCCGTTTTCATCGGATCGGTATGCTGCCTCCATGACGCGCTGAACGTATAATCCATCTGAAAGGGAGGGGGAAAATTCTGTTCCGGACGCCACCGCGGAGAGGAATGCATGCATGCTTGCAAGATGACCGTAAAGCCATCCCGCAGGGGCTTTGACGGAAGGGAAGATGAGATCGGGATAACGTCCGATGCATTCGATGCGGACAAATCCGCGATCGCCTCCCAGCGTTTTTTCGGGGAGGGTATTGTCGTAAAAATAAAGCCAGTTGGGCTCCATCAGGGAAAAACGAAGGGAACCGCGTTCTCCGTAAATTTCAAAGGAAAGATCATCGTTCGCACCCGATTGAAGCTTCCCCACAACAATCGTGCCCGATGCACCGCTTGCGGTTCTTCCCAACATATAAAAGGATTCGTCGGCGTTGGTCTGCCATTCTTCACCGTTCCTTCCCGTACGTCGGGGATAGGCGATTTGTGACATGCCGCTGACCTCGCAAAGAGGCTCTGTCAGAAAAGCAAGCAGATCAATGACGTGAGAACCGAGGTCGAAAAGGACGCCTCCACCGCAAATATCTTTGTCCTGCTTCCAGCCTGCATGCTTTTGGGTGTTGGTGGCGCTGCTGTGAAGATAAGCCCCCGAGAAGGAGAGGACACGACCGATGCGCCCTTCCTCGATCAATTCTCTGGCACGGAGAACAGGTGCGATCCAGCGGTTGTTGAATACCATGCCGGTGATCTGTCCTTCCTTCTTCGGAAGCTCTGCAATGATGCGCGCCTCCTCGACGGTGGTACAAAGCGGTTTTTCACAAAGCACGTGCTTGCCCGCAAGGATGGCTTTTTTCAGAGCCGTGAAGTGATGACAGTTGGGGGTGGAGATATCGATCACATCGATGTCGGGATCGTTGATCATCTCATCCTCGGTTGCATACGCGCGCTTGATGCCGAACTCACGCGCTACGCGCTCGCTTTTTTCAAGCGAGGTTGTCAAGACGCCCGAGGTGGTAACACGAAAGGGAAGATCACCGTAAAAAAACGGAAGATTCTTCACCGCCCACGTATGCGTTCTGCCCATGGAGCCGAATCCGAGAAGTCCGATTCGAATATTTTTTCGTTCTTGTTCCATATTGAAGTGCTCCTTAGAAAAAAGATATATCCGATACATATATCTATTCATCTTATTATACTCCTTTTTTTCTTTTTTTGCAAGGGGGAAAACGGTGATTATTTGTAAAAATGGAGGAAGTGTATCCTTTTTTCGGTATTTCGTATTGCAATTCACATGGAAAAAGAGTATAATATAAAGAGAATGCAAACGAAACCTTTCTTCGGATGGTGTGATCTATGGAAAAAATGCTCGAGCAACTGAAAAAATTGAATATTGATGCAAGAAAATCCTTGCCTCTGGCACCGTTTTCCAGTTTTCGGATCGGCGGCACGGCGGATCTCGCTGTGTTTCCCACCTCCTGTGAGGAGCTTCTTTTTGTGCTTGAGCTTTTGCGAGGGGCGCGGATTCCGTGGCAGATCATCGGAAATGCGAGCAACGTTCTTTTCTCTGATGAGGGCTTCCGCGGTGTGATCGTTTTTACAACTGCCTTCCGCACGCTTTGTGTAAAAGGACAGGAAATTAAGGTGGGTGCGGGAACGCTTATTTCTAACGTTGCAACGGCGGCACGTGATGCGTCCTTGACGGGGGCTGAGTTTTTATACGGGATTCCCGGAAGCGTTGGCGGTGCGGTCTTTATGAATGCCGGTGCGTACGGAGGATCGCTTGGCGACGTTTGCATAGAGAGTGAGTATTTTGATATGGAGAGCGGCTTGTGCGGTGTCAGCGTAGGAGAGGAACAGGCATTTTCCTACCGCTCCAGCATTTACATGGAGCACCCCGAGCGCGTGGTGCTCGGGGCACGTTTTCGACTTTGTGTGGGGGAACGCGATGCAATCACAGCTTCGATGAAGGAGCTGATGGAGCGCAGAAAAAGTACACAGCCCTTGGAATATCCGAGCGCGGGAAGTGTTTTCAAGCGTCCCGAAGGGCATTTTGCGGGAAAGCTGATCGAGGATTGCGGTCTTAAGGGCTTGCGAATCGGTGGAGCCGAGGTTTCCGCGAAGCATGCGGGCTTTATTGTCAATCGTAGCGGAGCAACAGCACGTGACGTTCGTCTTCTGATTGAACACATCAGAGAAACGGTCATGAGAGAAACAGGTGTTTCTCTGGAATGTGAAATTCGTTTTTTGTAAGGTGTAAGGAGAATTTTGTATGTCGTTTGCGGAAGCGTTAAGGGAGGAGCTTGCGGCTCTTCCCATCAAAAAGAATTGCTGCAGACGTGCTTTTTGCGCAGGGGTGCTTCTTTCGGCACGACGGGTAAATGCTCATGAGGTAACGCTTCGGTGTCGCTTTGAGTCGGTCCTTCCCACTGTTAAGGGGACGCTGGAAACTGTTTTCGGAAAGGAAGCGGAGATGCACACCGTTGCTTTTCACGGTCATCGCTACACCGATCTTACCGTCAACTCTCCCGCATGTGCAAAGCTTACGGGACGCCTTCAATCCGAGGATGCGGATCTTGAAGCTCTTTTGAAGCTTTCTATGTGCGAGAGCTGCCGTTCTGCTTTTTTAAGGGGGGCTTTTTTGTCCGTGGGAAGCTTGAGCGATCCGCAGAAGGGCTCTCACCTTGAATTCATTTTACCTGACGGTCGCGGGGAGATGGTGTTGAATGCCTATCTGACCGATGCGGGATATCCTCCAAGACGGATCTCCCGGAGCACAGGGTGCGGATTTTACTATAAGGACAGTAATTCCGTGGGGGATCTTTTGACCTTGATGGGGTCTGTTCATATGATTTTTGATTATTACAACACGCGCATTGAGCGCGATATACGAAATAATGAAAACCGTGCGACCAACTGTGTTGCAAGGAACATTGAAAAGTCGATCTCCGCAGCGACAAGGCAAATGGAGGCGATCGGCTTTTTGATGGAGTGCGGATTGCTTGAGAGCTTAGAAGAGCCCCTTCGGGTAACGGCACTGTTACGTTATAAGAATCCCGATGCTACGTTGGACGAGTTGAAGGAGCTACACGTTCCTTCGATTTCAAAATCGGGGCTCAATCATCGATTACAAAGGCTTTTGGAGATCGCAAAGGATCATGCAGAAAGGCACGGCGAAAAATAGTCTTTTGAAAAAACGAAGAAAGGGAAGTACTTTATGAACGGCTTTGTACATTTGCATTTACATAGCGAATACAGCTTGCTTGACGGTGCGTGCCGTATTGAGGACATCCCTGCAAGAGTAAAGGAGTGCGGACAAGAGGCGGTTGCGATCACAGACCACGGTGTGATGTACGGTGTTGTGGCGTTTGAGCGTGCGTGCCGTGCGGCGGGTGTGAAGCCCATCATCGGATGTGAGGTCTACGTAGCTCCCGATTCCCGTTATGACAAAACGAACGGAAGCGAGGGGTATGCGGATCACCTGGTGCTTTTGTGCGAGAATATGGAAGGATATCGGAATCTGACTGAACTGGTATCCCGCTCCTTTACGGAGGGCTTTTACAACAAGCCCCGTGTGGACGATGAGCTTCTTCGCAGATACAGTAAGGGCTTGATCGCGCTCTCCGCATGTCTCGGAGGACGCATTCCAAAGCTTCTTTCGCGCGGCGATTTTACACGGGCGCGTGCAGAGGCGAAGAAATATAAAGAGATTTTTGGAAGAGATCATTTCTATATTGAAATTCAGGATCACGGAATTGCGGAACAAAAAACGGTTCTTCCTCTTTTGGTGAATCTTGCAAATGAATGTGAGATCGGTCTTGTCGCGACCAATGACTGTCACTACTTGCGTCGCGCGGACGCCAATACGCAGGCGGTCTTGATGTGTATCCAGACCAATACGACCGTGGATGCAGGGCGACCTGCCGCGTTTGCGACGGACGAGTTCTATCTCAAGGATACCAATGAAATGACGATGACCTTCCGCAAGTATCCGGAGGCAATTGAAAACACCTGTCGTATTGCCGAGCGTTGCCACGTGGAATTTGACTTTTCTACCACGTATCTTCCGAAATTTCCTTGCCCTGTGGGAGAGAGCAGCATTGATTGCCTGCGTCGCATGGCGCTCGAAGGCTTTGCTTCCCGTGTCGAACGGGGACACATTGTCTTTTCGGAGCACACGGAAAAAGAATATCTTGATCGCATGGAATATGAGCTTTCCGTGATTTTCGAGATGGGGTATGCGGATTATTTTCTCATTGTCCAGGATTATGTTAATTTTGCAAAATCGAAGGATATCCCCGTGGGGCCGGGAAGAGGCTCGGGGGCGGGAAGTCTCGTTGCGTTTGTACTTGGAATTACCGACATTGACTCCATTCGGTTCGATCTCCTCTTTGAAAGGTTTCTCAATCCCGAGCGCGTGAGCATGCCGGATATCGATATTGATTTTTGCTATAACCGACGTGACGAGGTGATTGATTACGTCACCAAAAAATACGGTGCGGATCACGTTTCCCAGATCATCACGTTCGGTACTCTTGCCGCGCGTGCCGCCATCCGCGACGTAGGACGGGCTCTTGGAATGGCATATGCCGACGTGGACATTGTTGCGCGAGCGGTTCCTCAGGAATTGAACATTACCATCAAGGGGGCTCTCTCCGCTTCTGCGGATCTGCGAAGACTTTACGAGGATTCCGACGCAGTCAAGCGTCTTTTGGATACCGCGATGGCACTTGAGGGAATGCCGCGGAACGTTTCAATCCATGCCGCGGGTGTTGTGATTACCGACCGTCCGATTTCCACCTACGTGCCGCTTGCCTTGAGCAACGGAACGCCCGTTACCCAGTTTGATATGGACACAATCGCCAAGCTGGGACTTCTTAAGTTTGATTTCCTTGCCCTGAGATATCTGACCATCATTCACGATGCCGAGACAATGATCTCGGAATTTGATCCTGCGTTTGACATCGAGAAACTTCCCTTGGATGACCGTGCGACCTATGCTTTGATTTCTTCCGGAAAGACCTCAGGTATTTTCCAATTGGAGTCCGGAGGCATGCGTCAGATGCTGCAGAGCCTTCAGCCCGAATCACTTGACGATATCATTGCCGCGATTGCACTGTACCGACCGGGACCGATGGATTCCATTCCGACCTTCATCGAATGCCGTCATCATCCCGATCGCGTGAAATTCGCAACACCGCTTCTGGAGCCGATTTTGCGTTCCACTTACGGATGCGTGGTGTATCAGGAGCAGGTGATGAGTATTTTCCGTGAGATCGGCGGATATACCTTCGGTCATGCGGACGTCGTTCGCCGTGCCATGTCCAAAAAGAAAGCGGACGTTCTGCTTTCCGAACGGGAGGCGTTTGTCGCGGGGGCTCTTTCAAAAGGGGTGGCGACGGAGATTGCCGAGCAGCTTTTCTCGGACATGGAGAGCTTTGCCAATTATGCTTTTAATAAATCTCATGCCGCGGCGTATGCGGTGATTTCGTACCGTACCGCCTACCTCAAGGCGCATTATCCAAGACAGTATTTCTCCGCACTTCTGACGAGTGTTCTCGGAAGTCAGGTCAAGGTTGCCGAATATATCGCGGAATGCGGCACGCGCGGAATTCGTGTGTTGCCCCCCGATATCAACGAGAGCCGTATGTACTTTTCAACCGACGGTAAGGATATCCGCTTCGGACTTCTTGCCTTAAAAAACGTCGGTGCACAGTTCATCCAAAGAGTAATCGATGAGCGCAAGCATTCAAAATTCGCATCCTTTGAGGATTTTATCAACCGTATGCCTGCAGGAGAATTGAACCGTCGCATGGTGGAAGCACTGATCAAGGGTGGTGCGTTTGACCGTTTGGGCATTTATCGCTCCCGTTTGCTTGCCGTATATGAGATGCTGATCGACCGTGCCGCAGAAAAGGGAAGAAACAATCTTGACGGACAGTTAGATATGTTTTCTGTCCTTGGCGGTGGAGAAGACGTGTCTCCCTCGGTTGCCTATCCCGAAATTCCGGAGCTCGGTGTCAGAGAAAAGCTGATGATGGAAAAGGAAGCGGCGGGGATGTATTTTTCGGGAAATATGCTTGACGAATACACAAAGCATATCTCTATTCTTGAAGCGACGGAAATATCACAGATCGTCGGAGAGGATTCCACGGTTGCAGAAAAGGAATACGTCAAGGTGGCGGGAATGATCACCTCGGTAACGGTGAAAAACACCAAAAGCGGCGACCGTATGGCATTCTTTACTGTGGAAGACCGTTTTGGAGAGATGGAGTGCGTGGTTTTCTCGCGTGCCTATTCCGAAATGCAGCATCTGATTCGCATCGATACGGGGGTTTACGTTTCCGGAAATATTTCTCTGCGGGAGGATGAACCTCCCAAATTGTTGGTGCATCACTTGGAGGCTCTGGTGGAAAACAATCGTTTTCGTGAAGAGCATTTCAAAAAAGCTTCGGATGAAAAACGGGAAGTGATATCGGAAAAACCGAAAGCAGAAGCGAAACCGCAGCAGAGATCATCGCAAACGGAACCGGTGCGTTCGAGCCGCCTGTTTTTGCGAGTTCCCGGAAAGAGCTCCTTGGCATATGCCAAGGCAGAAAATCTTGCTTTGATTTTTGACGGAGCTTTTCCCGCATTTTTCTACTATGCGGATGAAAAGAAATATGAAAGCAAGCCTGTCGGAATCCATCTTGACGACTACGTCATAACTCAATTCAAGGAGCTTTTGGGAGACGAGAACGTCATCCTTAAATAAAATTTACATATCAAAAAGACAAAAGCACCGCACGTTTTGAAAGTACAGTGCTTTTGAGAGGCTGCAGCCTTACACGGTTGCAAAGAAAGGATACACTTATATGGAAATCAAAACAGTGACCAAAAGGGCGCATGACGTCGTTGTAGTCGGTGGAGGTATCGGAGGGGTAAGTGCAGCGGTCGCTGCTGCACGCTTCGGTGCTTCGGTGCTTCTGCTTGAAAAGAGCATCAACCTCGGCGGTCTTGCGACAAGAGGACTGATCAGCTGGTACGAACCTCTTTGCGACGGGAAAGGACATCAGATGGTCGGAGGAATCGGGGAAGAGTTGATAAAGCTTTCCGTTTCGGTCGGCCTTGACGATCTTCCCCTGCATTGGGGTGGGGAAGGACTGTGTCATCCCAATGACCGCAATCGCTATGCAACACATTTTTCTCCCACCTTCTTTTCCTTGGCGCTGGACCGCTGGGTGCTTTCCTCGGGAGTGGAGCTTGTTTTGGATTCCCACGCAACCTATCCTGTCATGGAGGGGCACGTTTGCCGCGGCATTTTGGTTGAGGATGCGGCGGGGCGTTCCTTCTATCCCGCAAAAATGATTATTGATGCAACGGGAGACGCAACCATTGCGTACCGTGCGGGCATGGAGTGCGTCACGGGTGAAAACTTCTTGAGCTATTGGGTGCATGACTATACTTATGAAAGTGCAAAGAAATATGCCGAGGACGGTGATATTTCACGCTTCCGTCATTGGAATTGCACGGGATCGGCGGCAAACGGAACGGGACATCCTGCGGGGATGAGACGGTTTCGCGGTGACAGTGCGGAAGAGGTTACCGAATTTGTTTTGCGCGGAAAGGAAATGATGTGGAACAAATATGAAGGCAGCAAGCGCTCGGAAAGAGACATCATGACACTTCCCGAAATGCCTCAATTCCGTACCGTGCGTCATATCGTCGGAAAGAGTGTGTTCCATGGAACCGAGGATGGCGTTACCTGTGCGGATTCGATTGGTGCGCTTGGAGATTTCCGCGTGTCGGGAACGCATTACACGATTCCGTATTCCACGCTTTACCATCCCGATTTTCCCAATATTCTCACAGCGGGACGGATTATCAGTGCCGAGGGAGAGGGCTGGGAAATTACAAGAGTGATTCCCGGATGTGCGCTGACCGGAGAGGCGGCTGGCGTTGCGGCGGCAATGGCACTTTCTTACGAAGAAAATGCCGATGCCGTTCCTTACGGGAAGCTGGCTTCCTATCTTAAGTCGCGCGGTGTTCTGTTTGACGTGAGGGGAGTATCCCGATAAGGTATATCGCGTTTAACCCCTTTTTTCGAACGGATAAAAAGCATCGGCGGTGCAACTGCTTGTTGACAGTTACACCGCCGATGCTTTTTTAATTGATGATTCCTCCACCGATAACTGTATCTCCGTCATAAAGCACAACAGACTGTCCCCGAGTGATTGCTCGTTGAGGGGTATCAAATCTGAGAGAGAAGGAGTCGGGGGAGGTTTGCTCTACCGTGGCGGGAGCAGGGGTAGCACTGTATCGGATCTTGGCTTCCACCCGGAGAGGAGAAGCAATGCGGTCGGTGGCAATCAGATTGATGCTGTGTGCCGTCAGAGTGTCACAAAAGAGATCGTTGTTTGTTCCAAGGGTGACCGTATTGAGAAGCGTGTTTTTTGAAATGACATAAGCGGGGTGACCGAGAGCGATTCCAAGTCCCTTCCTCTGTCCCACGGTGTAGCGTACAGAGCCTTGATGTGTTCCGAGCACGTTTCCGTCTCGGTCTATGAATTTTCCATGCGGAAACCCTTGCTTCAGATACCGTTCCAGGAATGCCGCATAGTCTCCGTCGGGAATAAAGCAGATGTCCTGACTTTCCCCACGGTGTGCGGTCGGAAGAGCCGCTTGTGCGGCAAGCTCGCGCACCTCTGCCTTAGTCAACTCTCCTAAGGGGAGCTTGACACGTGCCAGGGTGTCGTTTGAAAGCTGCCAAAGCACGTAGGATTGATCCTTGGAAAGATCCTTGGCGCGCAAAAGGCAAGGGCGACCTGTTCCGTCACGTTCGATTCTTGCATAGTGTCCCGTTGAAATCGTATCACATCCCATGCTGAACGCTTTTTGCAAAAGAACACCGAATTTTACCGTTTTGTTGCAGATGACGCATGGATTGGGGGTGCCGCCCTCGACGTATGTTTTGACGAAATAGGAGATCACGTGATTTTTGAATTCCTCGGTGCAATCCAATAGGGAAAAAGGGATGCCGAGGGCATCGGAAACCTTTTTTGCGGCTTCGATATCTTTTTCGTCAAAGGGAGGGAGAGCGCCCGTTTTGTCGTTTTCCGAAAAAAGCTTCATCATCGCGCCCACACAATCGTATCCCTCTTGCTTTAAAAGATATGCCGCCACGCTGCTGTCAACACCTCCGCTCATGGCGACTAAGATCTTCGGATTCATAACCGCTCCTTCCTTTATTCGCCCCATGAAAACTGCGTCAGCTCTCCCGCAGTTTTCAAATCCTCGAAATTGTTTTGGCGTAAAATTTCATAGACTGCGATGGCGACGGAGTTTGAAAGATTGAGTGAGCGGAGACCGTCGCGCATCGGAAGACGTACACATTCCTCGGGATGTGCGTAAAGAAGCGCCTCGGGAAGCCCTTTGGTTTCCTTTCCGAACATGATATACACGGGAGCGGGATAGTTGACGTCGGTATACAGATGCTGTGCCTTGGTGCTGAAATAGTAAACGCGTGCATCGGGATGCTTTTCATAGAAATCCTCAAGGTTGTCATAGTAGGTGATATCGAGCTGATTCCAGTAATCAAGGCCTGCTCGCTTCAGCTTTTTATCATCAATGGCAAAACCCAAGGGACGTATGAGATGAAGTGATGCTCCCGTTGCCGCACAGGTGCGCGCGATATTGCCCGTATTTTGCGGAATTTCGGGCTCGTGAAGGACGATATTGATCTTGCTCATGCAAAGAGGTTACCTTTCCGTGGTATTTGAGTACATGATACCATATTTTTTTGACCGAAACAAGTGGATTTTTTCAAAGTTTACAATATTATAATATATTTTTGCAAAAATATATTGTATAATAACTGTGAATGTTTTAAGCGGTCTCCCCACGGTCTTTTGGGGTGGATGGAAAGGATTTTACGATATGTCACTTTTTACGAAAATATTCGGGACGTACAGTCAACGTCAGATCAAGAAGCTGAACGTCATTGCGGATCGTGTGGATGCGTTGGCGGACACCTATCGCGCAATGAGCAACGCGGAGCTTCAGGCGGTCACGCCGACACTCAAGGCTCGCCTGGAGGCAGGAGAAACGCTGGACGATATTCTTCCCGATGCGTTTGCCGCGATTCGCGAGGCGGATGACCGAGTGCTTGGAAAGCGCCCCTTCCGCGTTCAGGTGCTGGGCGGAATTGTGCTGCACCAGGGACGTATTGCCGAAATGAAAACGGGTGAAGGTAAAACGCTGGTGGCGACACTTCCCGCATACCTCAATGCCTTGACGGGGAATGGTGTTCATATTGTTACCGTCAACGATTATCTGGCGCGCGTGGGCGCTGAGGAAATGGGACGTGTCTACGAATTTATGGGGCTTCGTACGGGACTTGTCGTGCACGGACAGTCTTCGCAGGAAAAGCACGCGGCTTACGATGCGGATATTACCTACGGCACGAACAATGAGTTCGGTTTTGATTATCTGCGGGATAACATGGTGGTTTACAAGAAGCAGATGGTGCAAAGGGGGCACGTGTTTGCCATCGTGGATGAGGTGGACTCCATTCTTGTGGATGAAGCGCGTACTCCCTTAATCATTTCGGGTGCGGGCGAAACGGCGACCGATCTTTACGAGCGTACCGACCGCCTTGTGCGTTCAATGCGCAAGTACGTGATCAAGGAGATGGACTCCAAGGAGGATCAGGATAAGATCGATGCAGACTATATCGTGGATGAAAAGGCAAATAATGCGATTCTGACCTCGCAGGGTGCGAAAAAAGCGGAGGCGTTTTTCGGAGTGGAGAACTTCAACGACGCAGAAAACGCAACGCTCTCCCACCACGTTCAGCAAGCGATTAAAGCACACGGATGCATGCACCGTGACGTGGATTACGTGGTCAATGAAAAGGGCGTGATGATCGTAGATTCTTTCACGGGACGTCTGATGCCGGGAAGACGGTATTCCGACGGGCTTCACCAGGCGATTGAAGCCAAGGAGGGCGTAAAGGTTCAAAAGGAAAACAAAACCTTGGCGACCATTACCTTCCAGAATTATTTCAGAATGTATAAAAAGCTCTCGGGTATGACGGGAACCGCTCTGACCGAGGAGATGGAGTTCCGCGAAATTTATTCACTTGACGTTGTGGAGATTCCGACGAACAAGCCCATGATTCGCATTGATCACAATGACTGCGTATACCGTACGATGGAAGGAAAGTATACTGCCATTGTCAATCAAGTGATTGAGTGCCACAAGAAGGGACAGCCCGTTCTCGTGGGTACGGTTTCCATCGATAAGAGCGAGGAGCTTTCAAGGCGCTTGAAGCGCGCGGGCATTCCTCATACGGTTCTGAATGCAAAATATCACGAACGTGAGGCGGAGATTGTTGCCCAGGCAGGTAAATTTGGTGCCGTTACCATTTCCACCAACATGGCGGGGCGCGGAACTGACATTTTGCTTGGCGGTAATCCCGAATTCATGGCAAAGGCGGATATGCGTGCCATGCAGATCTCTGAGGAAGCAATTGCCGCATGTGCGGGCTTTGCGGATACAGAGGAGGAAGAAATCCTTGAAGCGCGTCGTATTTTCCGCGAGCTTGTGGAAAAGTATAAGGCTGAGATCGAGCCTGAGGCGAAGAAGGTATGCGAGCTTGGAGGTCTCTTTATTCTCGGTACGGAAAGACATGAAAGCCGACGTATTGACAACCAGCTCCGCGGTCGTTCCGGACGTCAGGGAGATCCCGGTGAATCGAGATTTTTCCTTTCCATGCAAGACGATCTGATGCGCCTTTTCGGTGCGGAGAGATTGCAAGGCATGATCGGTGCATTGAATATGCCCGAGGACATGCCGATCGATGCCAAGATCCTTTCGGGGGCAATCGAAAGTGCTCAGAAGCGGATTGAGGACAACAACTTCCGCCGCCGTAAGTACGTTCTGGCTTATGACGACGTGATGAATCAGCAGCGCACCATTATCTACGGTCAGAGACAGGACGTTCTCAACGGCGAGGACGTATCCGAGATGATCAAGAAAATGATCTGCACTTCGATTGAGGGGGTTGTGGAAACCTATCTCCACGGTGACGAGGTCGAGGATTGGGATCTGGACGGATTGCGTGCTCACTATCTCGGGCTTTTGACTACGGAGGATAATTTCCGTTATGGAACGGGAGAGCTGAAGTTCACAGAACGTGAGGAGATCTGTGAGAGGCTTTGCACGATAGCACTGGAACGTTACGCTGAAAAGGAGGAGCTGTTCGGTGAGGAGGTCTTCCGCGAGGTGGAGCGTGCCATTCTGCTCCGTAACGTGGATACCGCATGGATGGAGCACATCGATACCATGGATGAGCTCAAGGGAACTGTAGGGCTTCAATCCTACGCGCAAAGAGATCCGATCACGGAATACCGCATTCAGGGTGCGGATTTGTTCGATGCTATGGTCGAGGAGATTCGTACGGGGACTGTGCGTGCGATTCTTTCCGTCATGCCGCGTCCTCAGCCGATCGAACGTGTTCAGGTAGCAAACCCCATCACGGCAGGCTTGGAAGGGGAGAGGCGTGAAAAGAAAAAAATCGTTGTCAGTCGTTCGGGAAAGACCGTTGTCAAGGATGCCGCCGCCATCGGCAGAAACGATCTTTGTCCCTGCGGAAGCGGTAAGAAATATAAAAACTGCTGTCTGAGAACACAGAATCAGGATTGACGGGTGCCGAATATGGGATTTGGTTATTTGTTGATCGGGTATCTTGTTGCGTTTTTGATTTATCTGACCGTCCAGGCGCTCGGTGTCGGTTCATTGGCACTTCTTCTCGGATATCTTCTCATGCTTTACGGATTGATGACGCTTTCAAAATACAACAGCGCCTTCAACGCATCCAAATGGCTTCTTCTTCCGATGCTGCTTGGGGCTCTGTATCTTTTGATTGCCGATATTTCGACGCTGTTTCTGCTCGATATTCCCATTGTCGGGGGAACGGTCAGGACGGTTGCGGATTGGAGCATTTTCCTTCTTGGAATGGTCTTTCAGTGTGCGCTTCTGTACGGCATCCGTATGATCAGTGATGAGGTGGGTATCAAAAAGCTTTCCTTTGCCGCGATGCGAAATACCGTTCTGATCGGAATTTATGCGGTTCTCTATATTTCTCAAAGTCTTGAAATGTCGGATTCCGTGAAGGCATACGTTGTGCTGTTTACAAATCTTTTCAACCTTGTTTGGATTATTTTCAATCTGATCCTTCTTCTCGGATGCACAAAAAATATCTGCCGTGCGGGAGATGAGGAGATTGAACCGAAGCGTTCCCGATTTGAGTGGGTGAATCGCGTAGGGGATGCTTATGAGCGGACGCATCAGAAGATGAACGAGCAGGCGCGTGCCGACGGTGAGGCATTTATGCGCCGCAGGCAGGAAAAAAAGAAAAAGAAGAAAAAATAAACAGCCAGATTATAAAAGAAAGGAGGAGCGCATGCACTTTAAGGTAAGGCGGAGACTGGGACTTGTTGCCTGTATTCCCGCATTTCTGTTTTTATTCAATCCCGTTGTCGCGTTTGTTGACGTGCTGCCGGATGCGATCGGTTATGCGCTTCTTCTTTACGGACTTCGGCAGGCTGCCGATTTGAACGGACGAATCGAAGAGAGCCGTGCCGGCTTTCAAAAAATGCTATACGTTTCCTTGGGCGCGCTTTTGGTAGAGTACTATATTTACGGAATCCTTTCCAAGGGAAGCGGTGATATGAACGTGTACGAAACGCCTGTTTGGATTCTCTTGTGTTCCTTTGTCATGCTGGCGTTCCACGTTGTTTTCCTTCTTCCTGCATACCGTGAGCTGTTTTTGGGGCTCGGCGTGCTTTACGAGGAATGCGGAGATGCTCCCGTGACGGATCGCAGGGGAAGAACGCGCTGTGAACGTATGGCATCCTTGAGCGCCGTGGTTGCGGTATTGCTTCCTTTGTTCTCGTGCATTCCCGAGATTTCTGTTTTAGCACCGTTTGAGGTGGAAGCGGAAAAAATGACCTTTAACTGGTTTTTGTTTGTGGGACTCTTCCGTGTGATCTTTGCTGCCGCTTCTTTGATCTTAGGCTTTATATGGCTGGTTCGTGTGATTCGGTGTATGGTTTGCCTTTTGCGAAAAAAAGAGATCATTCATGCTTTAGAAGAGCGATATACCGTGGAAATGCTTCCGCAGCGCGGTGTTTTAACCCTTCGCCGTGTTGGCATTGCTTTTTGGCTTTTGATGATCGGTGCGTTGTTTATCGCAGAGCTTCGGTTTGATTATCTTTCTGTTATCCCGACACCTGTTTGCGCACTCCTTTTTGCACTCGCGCTTCCTTTTTTAGGGGATTTCTTCCAAAAACGTGCGCTGTTCTTGATTGCCGCTGCTTTGCAAGCTTTATGCGGTACGGTGCAGATCCTTTTTTCCCGCTCTTACATTTCGCGTTACGCGACCTATGATTATGCGCTTTACAATCGGAGCGCGTATGTCGACCTGTGCATTCTTCAGACGGTTCAGATTTTGGAGCTGTTGGCAACCTTGTTTCTTGTGGGAGTTCTTCTGTACGCGCTATTTCGCATGACGCTTTCGGAAACGGCAGAGGTCTATGCAAACGACCGTTCGGGAGCTTCGGGGAAGAGCACGAAACGACTTCACAGAAAATTTGCAAGGTGCATTCTGATTTCGGGAGCAAGCTTCTTCCTTTACGCACTGATCAAAGTTTTTGAAATTCTTTTGCTTGCCAAGATCCTCTCGATGTGGATTGCTTCGTTTGTGTCGTCGATGTTGGCAATCGGTAGTCTTTTTTACCTATTGTATGCCATCAAGGATCAATTGGAATGGCAGTATTCGGTACATAGTTTGAATAAAATATAAGCAAACGGCACATACTTGAGTTGTCACCTAAATTCAATAAAAAAGGAGTACAACTCAAATGCAGAACAACAATCAGAATAAGAATCAGAACAATCAGAATCAGAACAATCAGAATCAGAACAACAATCAGAACAACAATCA
>JAZSMX010000035.1:0-5880 GCA_045536125.1 Eubacteriales bacterium
CTCAAGGAGGAAGCCCCCGAGCTTTACCGCGAGGTCAAGGAGCGCATCCGCGAGGGACGCTGGGAGTGCGAGGGCGCTATGTGGGTGGAAGCGGACTGCAACCTTGCGTCGGACGAGAACCTTGTCCGTCAGGTGATGTACGGCAAGCAGTTCTTCCTTGATGAGTTCGGTGTGGACAACCGCGTGCTTTGGCTGCCCGACGTCTTCGGCTACTCTGCCGCCCTTCCGCAGATTCTGAAAAAGTGCGGCGTGGACTGGTTCGTCACCTCCAAGATCAGTTGGAACGACGTCAACCGCATGCCCTATGACACCTTCCTCTGGCGCGGCATCGACGGAACGGAGATCCACACGCACTTCCTCACCGCTCAGCATGATCGCGGCAGGAAATCCGACCAAGGCACGACCTACGTGGCGCATACGGATGCCGCGATGATCTCGGGTGCGTGGAAGCGGTACTCCCAAAAGCAGATTTCTGACGAGACGCTCCTCACCTTCGGCTTCGGTGACGGCGGCGGAGGACCGACAAGACACCATCTGGAGCTTGCGCGCCGCGGGGCACACGGACTTCCCGGGCTGCCGAACGTCAAGATCGATTTCGCGGGCAATTTCCTCTCCCGACTGGAAGCGCGCATGGCGGAAAGCCGTCTCGTTCCCCGTTGGCAGGGAGAATTGTATCTGGAATACCATCGCGGCACCTACACCACGATGGCAAATAACAAAAAGAACAACCGCAAGTGTGAGTACCTCTATCAGAACGCAGAGCTCTACGGTGCTCTTGCCCGTACCCTCACCTCCTTCTCCTTCCCCAAGGCTTCCCTTCACGAGGGCTGGGAGAAGATCTTAACCAACCAGTTCCACGACATCATCCCCGGCTCCTCCATTGGGGAGGTTTACGATCAAAGTGAAATCGACTATGCCGACGTCCGCACACGGGGCGAGGCTGCTTTGCGGGAGGCGCAGCAAGCCATCGCCAAAGGGATTGCAAAGGATGAGGGCTACGTGGTCTTCAATCCCACGTCAAACGAAGGTCGCGTACAGGTCAGGCGGGACGGAAAAACCGTCTATGCCGAGAACGTTCCCCCGAAGGGATATGCCGCAGTACAGAGCTTCGTGGACCGAAACAGCGTTCGCATTGACGGTGACACCGTGGAGACCTCCCTCTACCGCGTGACCTTTGACGAAGACTGGAACCTCCTTTCCATTCTGGATAAGAGAAGCGAGCGTGAGATTCTTCCCGTGGGCACGGTCGGAAACGAGCTGCGCGTCTACGCCGACTATCCCGATAATTACGACGGCTGGGAATGGCAGGCATATTCCCGTGACACCTATACCACCGTCAGAGAATTCTCCTCTGTCAAAGAGATCGAGGACGGCATCCGTCGCGGCATTTCCGTTGTGCGCCCCTACCGCGCATCCAAGATCACGCAAAACATCTGGTTCTATGACGACGAAGAGCGCATCGACTTTGAAACCGAGGTCGATTGGCACGAGCGTCACGTCATGCTCAAGGCGGCATTCCCCGTAGAGATCAACGCGTCGAGCGCGACCTACGACGTCCAGTTCGGTACCATCGAGCGTCCCACCACCTTCAATACCTCCTGGGATCAGGCGAAATTCGAGGTCTCGGCGCACAAGTTTGCCGACGTTTCGGACGGCTCCTACGGTGTCGCTCTCATCAATGATTGCAAGTACGGTCACGACGTCCACGAGGGGCTCATGCAGCTCTCCCTTCTGCGCGCGCCGACCTATCCCAACCCCGAAGCGGATCAGGGCTTGCATCACTTCACCTATTCGCTCGCTCCCCACGAGGGCAACCTCAACGCCTCCCACGTCAAGGAGGATGCCTATGCGCTCAACCTCCCCGCCACGCTACTTTCGGCACAGGGAGAGAGCACCGTCCTTCCCACGCTATTCAGCGCCGTCAGCATCGATCACAGAAACCTCGTTGCCGACACGGTCAAGCCCGCGGAGAGATGCGACGCCACCGTTCTCCGTGTCTTTGAGTACGCAAATCAGCGCACCGTGGCAACCCTCAAGACCGATCTTCCCGTCTCCCGCGTCTTCGTCTGTGACATGATGGAGAACGAGCTTTACGAGCTTCCCGTGGAGAAGGGCTGCTTTGAGTACACCTTCCACGGCTTTGAGATCGTCACCTTCAAGCTGGTATAAAAATCGCACAAAAATCCGCACCGATCCGAGCATCTTTATATTGACATTCCCATTTTTTCGTGATACAATATAAAATAATGTGAGGAATGAAAGGAGTTTTTTTATGAATCTTACAGAAGCAAAGGAATTTGCCAAGAAAAACGTCGCCGTAAGACCTGACACCCGCGGAAGACTCGGTGGAAAGATCGCCATCGTGACCGGCGGCGCGCAGGGCTTCGGCTTCGGTATTGCCGAGGAGCTTTACCGCGAGGGCGCCAGCGTTGTCATTGCCGACATCAACGAGGATCTGGCGAAGGTCTCCGCTGCCACCTTGGGTGAGCGCGCGATCGGCATCAAGGTGGACGTCAGCTCCGCCCCCTCGGTCGAGGAGCTGGTCATCCGCACCGTCGAGGCACTTGGCGGAATTGATATTTTCATCGCCAACGCAGGCGTATTGAAGGCGGGAAGCCTTGAGGATCTGACTCCCGAGCAGTTTGATTTTGTGACCAAGGTCAACTACACCGGCTACTACTATTGCGTAAAGTACGCGTCCGAGATCATGAAGGCACAGCACGAGGCTGCTCCCGATGCTTGGTACGACATCATTCAGATCAACTCCAAGTCCGGTCTTGTCGGCTCGAAGAACAACTTCGCCTACGCGGGCGGAAAGTTCGGCGGCATTGGACTGACGCAGAGCTTTGCCCTGGAGCTGGTGGAATATCAGATCAAGATCAACGCCATCTGCCCCGGCAACTTCTACGACGGTCCTCTTTGGTCCGATCCCGAAAAGGGACTCTTCGTGCAGTACCTCAAGGCGGGAAAGGTTCCGGGTGCCAAAACCGTTGAGGACGTAAAGAAGTCCTACCTCTCCAAGTCCCCCATCCACCGCGGCTGCAACCCCTCCGACGTTGCGAAGGCGGTCTTCTACTGCGTGGAGCAGACGTACGAAACAGGCCAGGCAATCCCCGTCACCGGCGGACAGGTGATGATGAACTAAGACGGTATGAGCAAATACGTAGAATTACAGAATGAAATTCGCCTGTTGAATGCCGACAGTGCCGAGGAGCGACTGAAAAACCTCGCCGCCCTCATTGCAAACGAGCAGCAAGCACCGACGGTCAAGCCGGAATTCGCCAACAACCATATTCACACGATCTACTCCTTCTCGCCCTACTCCCCCACCGCCGCCGTCTATATGGCGCGTGCCGAGGGACTGGAAACCGCGGGAATCATGGATCACGACAGCATCGGCGGTGCGGAGGAGTTCCGTGCCGCGGGAAAGATCGCGGGCATCGGCACGACCTGCGGAATGGAATGCCGCGTCAGCCTTAAGGAAACAGCCTTCGCAAATACAAGGCTCAACAACCCCGACCAATCGGGCATCGCTTATATGGCGATCCACAGTGTTCCCGCCACGGGCTTTGCGCGCTTGCAGGAATTCTTTGCGCCGCTTCGCGAAAAGAGAAACGTGAGAAACAAAAAGATGCTGGAAAAGATCAACGCGCTGACATCTCCCCACGGAATCACGTTGGATTTCGAAGCGGACGTGCTGTCAATCTCCTCCTTCGCTGACGGGGGATCTGTCACCGAGCGTCACCTTCTTTACGCGCTTTGCCAAAAGATCCTTGCGGTCAAGGGGAGAGAGCGCTGCGTTGATTTCATCACCGAGGACTTGGGACTCACACTGTCCGAAAAGCAGCGCACCCGGATCACCGATCGGGAAAATCCCCATTTCCTTTACGACATGCTCGGAGTGATGAAGGCAAATCTCGTCGAGAAGATCTATATTCCCGCAACGGATGAGTGTCCTCTTCTCTCCGATGTTGTTCGCCTTGCGAACGAGGTCGGTGCGATCCTCTGCTACCCTTATCTCGGGGACGTCGGAGAATCCCCCACGGGAGACAAAAAGGCACAGAAATTCGAGGACGATTTTCTTGAGGACCTCTTCATCATGCTGCAAAGCGAGGGTGTGGGGGCAATCACCTACATGCCTGCGCGCAATACGCCGCAGCAATTGGAACGGCTTCAAGGCCTCTGCCGCAAATACGGAATGACCGAAATTTCGGGCGAAGACGTGAATTCCTCCCGTCAGAGCATGATCTGCCCTCAATTGGCAAAGCCCGAATTCCGCCATCTCGTTGACATGGCTTGGACGCTTGTGAAGCGCGAAAAAGAGTTTGAATAAAAGCTCCATGAAAGGAAGGCAATCACATGAAAACGAAAGCTGTCCGTATCCACGGAAAATTGGATTTGAGACTGGACGAAATGGAACTCTCCCCCATAGGCCCTGACGGTGTCAGAGTCAAGGTTATTTCGGATTCGCTTTGTATGAGCACGTACAAGGCAGCCTTGGAGGGCGGAGATCACAAGCGCGTTCCCGACAACGTTTCCGAGAACCCCACCATCGTGGGACACGAATTCTGCGGTGAGATCGTCGAGGTCGGTGAAAACTGGAAGCACAAGTATCAGCCGGGCGACAAGTTCACCATTCAGCCCGCGCATTATTACAAGGGCTCTCTCTTAGCTCCCGGCTACTCCTACGCGGAGTGCGGCGGTGACACCCAGTACGCCAACATTCCCATTGAGACACTCATTTGCGACTGTCTGCTCAAGTATGACGGAGACACCTATTTTTACGGTTCTCTTGCCGAGCCCATGAGCTGCATCGTGGGAACCTTCAAGGCAATGTATCACACCAAGGCAGGAAGCTATCAGCACGAGATGGGCATTGTCCCGGGCGGAAAAATGGCGCTCCTTGCGTCGGTCGGTCCGATGGGACTCGGTGCGATCGACTATGCCCTTCACGCCAAGGTAAGACCGTCTCTTCTCGTTGTCACGGACATCGACCAGGACCGTCTTGACCGCGCGGCAAGCATTTTCACGGTCGAGCACGCAAAGGAACAGGGCATCGAGCTTCATTACGTAAACACGGGCAAGCTGGAGGATCCCATCGCGACGCTTCGCGAGCTTTCCGGCGGCACGGGCTACAACGACGTCATTTGCTTTGCTCCCGTCAAGCAGGTTGTTGAGCAGGCGGACGGAATCCTCGGCTACGACGGATGCCTGAATTTCTTTGCAGGACCTACCAACAGTCAATTCAAGGCAGAGTTCAACTTCTTCAACGTCCACTACAACGCAACGCACGTGGTCGGCACCAGCGCGGGCAACACCAACGACATGCGCGAAACCGTCCAAATGTTTGCCGACGGAACCTTGAACCCCTCTGCGATGGTCACTCACATCGGTGGCTTGGATGCCGTGATCGACACCACGCTGAACCTTCCCAAAATCCCCGGCGGAAAGAAGCTGATCTACAATCAGATCAGTCTGCCGCTCGTTGCCCTTTGGGATCTTGAGGAAAAGGGCAAGGACGATCCGCTCCTTTGCGAGCTTGCCAAAATCGTCAAGGCACACAACGGACTTTGGAACACCGAGGCAGAAAAATACCTCCTCGCCCACGCAAAGCCCCTCGCTTGATCGCCACTCACAGAGCCTACATCATCGGTGCTTCCCCGATGCAAAACCGATCGATCATCAATCATCGTCGGTGCAAACCCCAAACGGGTGTCGCAAATGCAAACCGCATTTGCGACACCCGTTTTTTGCCCGTAGGGCTACATCATTCGCGCCGATGCCCAGCCCCCTTGTGTAAAAGGGGGAGATTCCAAAGTGATCGGGGGGATTGTCATCACGCGCGCCAGCGCATTTCACGTGGCACCGCAACATTTCACG
>JAZSMX010000012.1:0-12082 GCA_045536125.1 Eubacteriales bacterium
GGCAAGACCCGCACCGCAACCGATGCAAACGGCAAGCCCGTTTCCAAGATGAAGATGTACAACATCTGCGACGGTCTGTTCGAGCCGATCATCGACAAGTTCTACGACGATCCCACACTCATCGCTTACGGTGAGGATAACCGTGACTGGGGCGGCGCGTTCGGCGTTTATAAGAAGATGACCGAGGCAGTTCCCTATCACCGCTTCTTCAACTCCCCCATTTCCGAGTCTGCCATCGTCAGCCCTGCTGTCGGCTCCGCAATGTGCGGCGGTCGTGCAATCGTTGAATTGATGTATGCTGACTTCATCGGCTGCGCAGGCGACGAGATCTTCAACCAGATGGCAAAATGGCAGGCTATGAGTGCCGGCATCCTCAAGATGCCCATCATCCTCCGTGTCTCCGTCGGCTCTAAGTACGGTGCTCAGCACTCTCAGGACTGGACCGCACTCTGCGCACACATTCCCGGCTTGAAGGTTGTATTCCCCGCGACTCCCGCTGACGCAAAGGGCCTTATGACCTCTGCGCTTGACGGAACCGACCCCGTTGTATTCTTTGAATCTCAGAGAATTTACGGTATCGGTGAGGAATTCCTTAAGGACGGTGTTCCCACAGGTCACTTCTCAATTCCCATGGGCGAGCCCGATATTAAGCGCGAGGGTAAGGACGTCACGATCCTGACCATCGGTGCGGTTCTTTACAGAGCTCTTGAGGCTGCAAAGATCCTCGAAGAAAAGTACGGCATCTCCGCAGAGATCATCGACGCACGCTCCATTGTTCCCTTCAACTATGAAAAGGTGATTGAGTCCGTCAAGAAGACGGGTAAGATCATTCTCGTCGGTGACGCATGCGAGAGAAACTCCGTCATGCGCGACATGGCTTCCAACATCACCGAAATGTGCTTCGATTATCTGGACGGTCCTGCCGTCGTTGTCGGATCGCGTAACTGGATCACTCCTGCATTCGAGCTTGAAAAGAGCTTCTTCCCACAGGCTGACTGGATCATCGACGCACTTCACGAAAAGATCATGCCCCTGCCCGGTCACGTTGCAAAGAACAACTTTACCGATCTTGAAAAGGTAGAGAGAGCCAAGAAGGGACTTTAATCTTTCAGCAAAATCAAATAACTGCAATATACATCGGGCGAAAGTCCGATGTATATTGCTACATGGAAGAATCATGAAGCTTTTAACACTGAAATCAACCGATCCCTATCTCAATCTGGCGATTGAGGAATATTTGTTTTTACATACGGACGAGCCTGTTTTCATGCTTTGGCAAAACGCCCCCTCCGTCATCATCGGGAAATATCAAAATGCGTTTGCGGAGGTAAGGTGCGCGTTTGCAGAACAGCAAGGCATCCGCATCGCACGAAGGATCACGGGCGGCGGTGCCGTTTATCATGACCTTGGAAACGTCAACTACTCCTTCATTTCTCCCAACGAAGAAAGCAAATCTCTTGATTTTGCTTTTTTTGCAAGTCCGATTCTTGATTTTCTTGCATCCTATGGGATTGATGCGCACTTGAGCGGCAGAAACGATCTTGAGGTGGACGGAAAAAAGATTTCCGGGAATGCGCAGCATAAATTCGGCGGCCGTCTTCTTCATCACGGCACACTTCTTTTTGACACCGATCTGAATGCACTGGAAACTTTTTTAACACCGCATCGCGAGAAGCTTGAAACCCGTGCCATTCGCTCGGTGGGATCGCGCGTTACCAATCTCAAGGAATTCTTTTCCACAGATATCACCACAGAGCAATTTATCTCTCTTCTCTCAAAATTCGTTGAAACCCGTTACGGCGCTAAGATCATTCAACCTCCCGTATCTTCTGAAATCGATGCGCTGAATGCACGTAACGCATCCCGTGAATGGATTTACCCCGAAGGCAAATTGCTTTCTCATTATCTTGACACAAGATCCCGACGGTATCCGTTCGGAAGCGTAGAGATTCTTTTGACCATGCGCAATGACACCATTGAAAAAATTGCCGTTACGGGGGATTTTTTCGGTGTGCGCCCCATTGAGGAATTGGAGGAGGTTCTTTGCAAAGCTCGTATTTCCGAGCTGCAAAGCCATCTTGCGTCATACAACGTAAGCGATTATATTTTCGGAATGACGGAGAAGGATCTGTTAGATTTGTTGCAATAAAGCGTTCTTCTTTTGCGCAAGCAAAAATAAAAGTTCATAATACAAAACCGTAACGGAGGAGCTGTTACATATGAAGGAACAACTGAAAAAATACGCAAAACGTTATTTCATCGATGCAATGGGTGCTATGGCATTGGGACTTTTCGCATCCCTTCTCATCGGAACGATCATGGGTGCGATCGGACTCATTCCCGGGCTTTCCGTGATGTCCGAGATCGGAAAAGGTGCGCAAGCGGTCGCGGGAGCGGCAATGGCGGTTGCCATCGCTGTCTCGCTTAAGGCTGACCCGCTCGTCATCTACACCTCTGCTGCCGTCGGATATCTCGCCAACCTCAAGGGAGGAGCCGGCGGTCCTCTTGCCGTTCTTGTCATTGCCATCATCGCAAGTGAGATCGGAATGCTTGTGTCCAAAAAAACCAAGGTCGACATTCTGGTCACACCCTTTGTCACCCTGCTCACGGGCGGTCTTCTCTCGGTCTTTTGTGCGCCCTCCATCGGTGCTCTTGTCGGATATATCAGCAATTTTATCGGTTGGGCAACCACGCAGCAGCCGTTTTTGATGGGCATCATCGTATCGGTCGTCATCGGCATGGCTCTGACGCTTCCCATCAGCTCCGCAGCAATCTGTGCGGCAATTTATCTGACAGGGCTTCCCGCCTTTGATGCGGCAGGCGAATTGATCGTGCGAGACTACCAAGGTCTTGCTTTGGCGGGCGGAGCGGCGGTAGCCGGCTGCTGCGCTCAGATGGTTGGCTTTGCCGTAATGAGCTTCAAGGAAAACAAATGGGGAGGACTTGTCTCCCAAGGCATCGGCACCAGTATGCTGCAAATGCCCAACATCATCAAAAACCCACGCATCTGGATTCCCGCAACACTCACGGGTGCGATCACAGGTCCTCTTGCGACCTGTGTATTTCAGCTTCAGATGTACGGAGCGGCAATCAACTCCGGAATGGGAACGTGCGGTCTTCTCGGTCCGATCGGTATCATCCTCGGATGGTTTGGTGGCTCTTATCCCGGGACAGTCACCGCATTTGATTGGATCGGGCTTTTCCTCATTTGCTTCCTTCTTCCCGCCCTTCTCACACTCCTCTTTAGTGAGATCCTTTACAAGCTGAAATGGATCAAGGACGGAGATCTGAAGCTCCCCGAATGATTTTTCGACACGCAGAATAAAATTCGAATCCCCCGGGGGGAACATAAGCCACACTTTCGATTCTGTCACTCGCGCAGGATCGGAAGCGTGGCTTTTTGCAAATTCTCCTTTCTCATCTTAAATATCTACTCACGGGGGCATTCCTTGACAGTTTTCATCGCCTCGTTCGTTTACTTAGATACAATTGTGCAAAAAAGATTTACGATTATACAAAGACAAAGATCCGGCCTTGATGTAAAATGAAGATAAGCTCAGACGCCCGAACCTCGTCTGATTTTGTTTAGAAAAGGAGATTTTTTCATGAAAAAAGAAGATTCCTTGATCCTGATTGAAAACACCCGTCTGCGACTTTCTCTTCGCGAAGACGGCATTGCCGAAAGTCTTGTCGATCTTGCAACAGGTGAAGAATTGCTTGACCAAAGCAATCTCCTTCCCTTCTGCTCCCTTGACGAAGAACGTCCCTTTAACAATGAAATCAAGCTTGCATATCCTAACAAACACATGACCTTCTCTGCAAACCGTGTAAGACTTGACGGAAACCGTCTTTACGTAGGATTTGAGTTGGTTCTTTTTGAAGCAATTCTGGAGGTATGCGAGCATCCGGATTATATCACCTTCCGTCTTGCCGATTTTAACGTTCCCGCGGAAGCATTCAATGACTTCCTCACCATGGACACGCCTCCCGTGGAATCCTTCCGTCTTTTGCAGCTGCCCATCCGCAAAAGGGAAAAGTTCGGAGAATGGCTCAACGTTGTTTCCGATGACCGTATCGCGGTGGGGATTCTTGCATCCTCTCCCTATGAGGACATCGACTCCTACCGTTACAAGGACAGCATCGTTCTCTTTGCAAATGCGCTGAATCGCTTCAAGCTACGTGACAGCACAGCGGTATTGATCGGATCAAAACAGCAAGATTTTCTTGATTGCATTGCGCAAATGGAAGAGGAGTTCGGTCTTCCCCACGGTGTGGAAAGCCGCCGTGGCGATCGCATCAACCGTTCCGCCTTCTGGACGGCTACGATCGATCCCTCTACTGTAGATGAGTGTATCTCTCTTGCCAAGCAAGCGGGACTTACACACATGCTGATTTATTACACTGCGCTCTTCAAAAACAATAACACTTACGCCAGCTGCGGAAACTATGAGGAATGCGATCTGAAGGACACGTATCCCAACGGATTTGCATCGGTCAAAGAGATGCTTGATAAAATACGTGCCGCAGGCATCGTCCCGGGAATCCATTTCCTTCACACGCATATCGGGACCGAAAGCCGATACGTCACACCCGTTGCGGATCACCGTCTGCGTCTGAAGCAGCATTTCACGCTTTCAAAGCCCCTCTCCTCAGAGGATACCACTGTTTACGTAGAGGAGAATCCGCAAAGCGCACCGATGCATGAGCAGTGTCGCATTCTCCGCTTCGGCGGTGAATTGATCACCTACACAGGCTACTCCAAAGAACCGCCCTACCGCTTCACGGGATGCACGCGCGGGGCGTTCGCTACCAACGTATGTACGCACGAAGCAGGAAAGATCGGCGGCATTATGGATATCACAGAATACGGTGCCACCAGCTTTTATCTCGATCAGGAATCAAGTCTTCAGGATGAGATCGCAGACAAGCTTGCCAACGTATACAATCTCGGCTTCCGTTTCATCTATTTTGACGGCTCCGAGGGAACCAGCGCCCCCTTCAATATCAACGTATCCTTGGCACAGTACCGTATCCTGAAAAAGCTTGGTACACCGCCCATTTACTGCGAGGGCGCGGCAAAAACACACTTTGGGTGGCACTGGATGAGCGGCGGAAACGCATTTGACGTCTTCCCCGCCCCCGTGTTCAAAAAGAATATCGTAAAATACCCCTTCGAGGAAGCCTTCCGAATGGCACAGGACTTCACTCGTCTCAATTTCGGATGGTGGGTATTCAATCACGATATGATGCCCGATATGTATGAGTACGGAAACGCGCTTGCCGTTTCCCATGACTGTCCCGTTACCGTGATGCTGAACGATCTTTCCTTCATTAAGGCACATCCTCGCATTACGGACATCCTTGAAACCTTCCGCCGTTGGGAAAGGGCTCGCATAGAAGGCTTTCTTACCAAGGAGCAAAAGCTTTCGATACAAAAGGACACTGACGTCGAGCACACACTTTTGATCAACGAACAAGGGAATTATGAGCTCTGTGCTTGTACTCGCATCGAAGGCGCAGCCAACGGAGACAGCCGTCTTTGTGCCTATCTGCTGGAAAGACAGGGAAAAACCTACGTCTCTCTCTTCCACACAAGCGGCAGCGGTACACTTTCGATCTCCTTACCCGCCACACATCTACTCTATGAAAAGGAGCTCGGTGGCGAGCGGCTTCCCGTTACAGCGTGCGACGCGGGTGCTTTGATCAAGGTAGACGACCGTCATTATCTCTCTACCGAAGAGGGACGCGACACCGTGATCAAAGCGATTCAAAACGCAATATTTACGGATTGATTCCGACACTACCTTTCCAAGAAGGGAGAACACGGCAAACGCCGATTGTTCTCCCTTTTTCGTCCTCCCCTTAACCCCTTTCGCACCATACAAGCGTATGCTCTCTTACCTCGCGTCGCATCATGAACAAAACAAACAGATTCAACACGGTCAACGCGGCAATTGCAAAATCCGAAATTTCCCACATCACGCCCTCTTTGGCAAATGCTCCGATAAAAATGCAAGCACCAAAAAGAAGGAGATAAAGAGCGCGAAAGCCTTTTTTCCTTGAAAGAAAAGCGAGTGCTTCCATTCCGTACCCTCCCCAGCAAAGAAGGGTTGCGTAACCGAAGCAGAAGGTCGCAACGGCAAAAAAGATCTCCGAGCCTCCTCCCAACACGGACGAATATGCTCTGATTGCCATTTGCATTCCGTCAAAACCAAGCATTTCCACCTCGGGCAGGCTCACAAGGATGACAAGGGCAGTCAGAGTACAAAGAAGCACCGTGTCCACAAGCACCTCAAGAATCCCCCAGATTCCTTGCGCGGCGGGAGAATCCGTGTTGGCAGCGGCATGTGCGGTAGGAGACGTGCCGCACCCTGCCTCATTGGAAAGAAGACCTCTCATCGTTCCCACACGCAAGGCACGGGAGGTAAGGAATCCAAAGCATCCGCCTCCGATCCCTTCAAAAGAAAAAGCCGAAGAAAAAATCAAAGCGAAGGCATCCCCGACCGCCTCCCGCCGCAAAACCAACACGGCGACGGAAAGCACAACGTATCCCAACGTCATCACGGGAACAAAATACTCCGTCAGAGCCGAAATTCCGCGCCTTCCGCGCATTAGAAGCGGGAGTGTGATGATTGAGAGCACGGCAACGGTCCAGCTTGCGGGAATACGGACGTTCTCTGCCGCAGAGGTTACAGCACGCACCTGGATCACACATCCCATGCTCAAAGCGTTCAGAATCATCAGAATCGCAAACGCAGAGGAAAGGACAATACCGGTGCGATATCGGCGCCGGGAAAAAAAGCAATCCTTTATATAGTAGAACGCACCGCCGTAGTGTGTCCCATTCCTTCTTGTTCTTCTGTGAGCGACTGCGATCACGGTCTCCGCATACTTCAAGACAGCGGCAATCAAGGCGGAAGCCCACATCCAGAACACCGCACCCGCACCGCCGATGGCGATGGCATTGGCAACACCTACGATGTTCCCGACACCAAGCGTTCCTGCCAAAGCCTCGGTCATCGCGCGAAAGGAAGAGACACCGTCCCCCGTTCCCCCCCGATGAAACGAAGACAGCATTTTAAAAGGCGCTCTTCCGGGATATCCCTTTAAGTAGATCATAAAAAAGACACCGCACAAAAGGAGCATAGGAGGAACAAGTCCTCCGGTCAGAACCCACTTGAACATGATAACCTCACAAACGGGACATGATTTTTCTTTTGCTTCGCCCCATTTTTATCTCTATTCAAATCCGTTTTATGATATGTCAATTACTGTTTTTTGAGTTTTAGCACCCTCGATCCTTTAAAAAACAATAAAATTGTTAAAAGAATGTGAATAATCCCTCAAAAGACTTGATTTTTCCAAAAAACGGTATAAAATAAGAGCGTACGTTAGCACTCAAAAGTTTTGAGTGCTAACTCATAAAAGACGGATATGAAGCATCAAAATACAAGGAGGATTTCGAATCATGAATATCAAACCGCTTTCTGACCGCGTTGTTGTAAAGCTTGTAGAGGCAGAGGAAAAGACCAAGACCGGTATTTTTCTGACCGCAGCCGCACAGGAAAAGCCCCAGGTCGCAGAGGTCGTGGCAGTCGGCCCCGGCGCACGCGACGACAAGGGCAACCTCATTCCCATGGAGGTCAAGGTTGGTGATAAGGTCATCACCGGCAAGTACTCCGGTACTGAGGTCAAGATGGACGGCACCGAATACACCATCGTAAAGCAGAGCGACATTCTCGCTGTTGTAGATTAATAAGAAAACAAATACACAAAAGAGGTAAACAAACATGGCAAAGGAAATTCTTTACGGAATTGAAGCACGCAACGCATTGGTTCGTGGCGTGGATAAGCTCGCAGACACGGTGAAGATCACTCTCGGTCCTAAGGGCAGAAACGTAGTTCTCGGCAAAAAGTTCGGCTCTCCCCTGATCACCAATGACGGTGTTACCATCGCAAAGGAGATTGAGCTGGAGTGCGAGGCTGAAAATATGGGTGCACAGCTCGTCAAGGAGGTCGCTACTAAGACCAACGACGCAGCAGGTGACGGTACAACCACCGCAACGCTTCTCGCTCAGGCATTTGTGCGCGAGGGCATGAAGAACGTTACCGCGGGTGCTAACCCCATGATCGTTCGCAAGGGTATGAAAAAGGCTGTAGACGCAGCAGTAGCAGCACTCGTTGCAAACTCCAAGAAGGTCAACGGCTCTGCTGACATCGCTCGCGTAGGTACGATCTCCGCAGGTGACGAGGTCATCGGTCAATTGATCGCAGACGCAATGGAAAAGGTAACCGCAGACGGTGTCATCACCATCGAGGAATCCAAGTCCGCAGATACCTACTCCGAGGTTGTAGAGGGTATGCAGTTTGACAGAGGATATCTCTCTCCCTACATGGCAACCGATATGGATAAGATGGAGACCGTTTATGACGAAGCTCTGATTCTCATCACTGATAAGAAGATCTCCAACATTCAGGAAATTCTTCCCCTTCTTGAGCAGATCGTTCAGGCAGGCAGAAAGCTTCTCATCATCGCAGAGGACGTAGAGGGCGAGGCTCTGACCACTCTCGTACTCAACAAGCTCCGCGGTGTATTCAACTGCGTAGCCGTCAAGGCTCCCGGCTTCGGCGATCGCCGCAAGGAAATGCTTCAGGATATCGCAATCCTCACGGGCGGTCAGGTCATCTCCTCCGAAATCGGACTTGAGCTCAAGGAAGCTTCCATCGATATGCTCGGTCGCGCTCGTCAGATCAAGGTCAACAAGGAGCACACCATCATCGTCGGCGGTGCAGGCTCCTCCGCAGAGATCCAGTCTCGCATCGGTCAGATCCGCAACGCAATTGTTGAAACGACCTCCGACTTCGACCGTGAAAAGCTCCAGGAGCGTCTTGCAAAGCTCGCAGGCGGCGTAGCAGTCATCAAGGTCGGTGCAGCTACCGAGGCAGAAATGAAGGAAAAGAAGCTCCGCATCGAGGACGCTCTCAATGCTACCAAGGCAGCAGTTGAGGAAGGCATCGTTGCAGGTGGCGGAACCGCATATCTCAACGCCATCGCAGAGGTACAGAAGCTCATCGATACCGTTGAGGGTGATGAAAAGACCGGTGTCCGCATCGTAGTCAAGGCTCTGGAAGAGCCTGTTCGCCAGATCGCCGCAAATGCAGGCTTTGACGGTGGCGTTGTGGTGGATAAGATCCTCACCAGCGGTAAGGCCGGCTACGGCTTTGACGCATACAACGAGGTGTACTGCGATATGATGGCAGCAGGAATCGTCGATCCTACCAAGGTAACCCGCTCCGCGCTCCAGAACGCGGCATCCATCGCGTCTGTCATCCTCACCACTGAATCCGTGGTCGCTGACAAGAAGGAAGAAAATCCCGCTCCCGCAGCAGCTCCTGCCGGTGGCATGGGCATGGGCGGCGGAATGTATTAATTTCAACGCCCCTTTATAAGAACTGAATTTTAAATCCCCTGCACAAAAAGCCAACGTTCGGCTTTTTGTGCAGGGGATTAAAACATATAGATTCCATTTCAATCACTTGATGAAATTTCTTTTCAATTCTTTTTGAAGCCGAAAAGTCCCTTCTTTTCAACGGTCTCTTCGGTCACGTCAAGGAGTGTATATCCCATTCCGCTCACCGTCTTTTGAAGCGCGTCACGGTCAAGAGAAGCCTCGCTTTCGATCTCCGTTTTCTTCTCCTTGTGAGAGGAGGTCACCTTCTTTACCTTGAAATCGCGGCGAATCGCATCGTTCACGTGAGCTTCACACATCGGGCACATCATCCCGTCAATCTTTAAAATTGTCTTGATCATGGACATTTCCTCATTCCTCTGTTTTTTCAAATCTTGGACGACTGACACCGTCCACAATCACCGTTTCATTCCACATGGAGGCGGGGCGCACCCAAAAGCCCGTTGCTCCGTCCAAGGGCTCATAAACCACCATATCCTCAAGCGTCTCGGAGTGATGTGCCAGACAAACGACACGGTACATGCCTCCCTTGTAATGGCGGTAGATTCCGCAAATATCACTTTCGATGGGTTTTATTTCAGACTTCATCACACACATCCTCTCTCCGCCCAACCGCGGTACAGTATTCTTCATAGGTACACAAAATCCGCAAAGCGGCAAGCAAGGCATTGGGTGTCATCCCCGTAGGAAGCCCCAAGGAAACGGCAAGTGCATCACGGCGCGCACGGCTATCCTTGCCTCCCGTCAAGCCGTCTACGTAAAGATCTGTCTTGGAAAGCGGATTTTCAGTGCGCCGACGCTCGATCATCTCCCGATCCTCATAGGGAAGAAACAGCTCACGCAGAAGAGCGCGCTCCATCCCCTCCACACCGAGAGTTCCCTCGGCTGAAAAATCTTTTTTTCGTTTTTCCTTTCCCTCAATGCGAGGAACGTAAACCTGTATCAAGCGATCCTCGGGAAGGATCGACGTCAGATAGGAGCGAATGAGTTTTCCCGCACCGTCGCTGTCGGTAAGGAGAATCAGCGGCGTTTTTTTTGCCAATGCACGAAGCATCGTGCATTTTTCCTGCGCGTTGAAGATACCAAATCCGTCCGTCGTCAGAATATCGGCTTCAATCACGCTCTCCAAGCGCAATTTGTCATACTTCCCTTCCACGATCACGGGATAGAAAATTTTCAAACGCTCTTCCATAGGGCCTCTCCTTTATACCCCGAGAAGCCAAAGGAGGAGCACGATCGCACCGAGCGCAATGCGATAAACTCCAAACGGAGCAAAGCTGTGCTTTTTGACAAAGTCCATCAAGAATCGGATCGCAATCATGGAAACCGCAAAGGAAACAAGACAACCGACACCGAGCGTGATCCATGCCATCGGCGGAATCACGGTATTACTTTCCTTGATGAAGGATAAAAAGCCCAGCGTCTTGATCCCACTCGCTCCAAGCATCACGGGAATCGCCATAAAGAAGGAAAATTCAGCCGCTGCGGTTCGGGAAATGCCGAGAAGCATTGAACCGAGAATCGTAGAACCCGAGCGCGACGTGCCCGGCACAATGGAAAGCGCTTGGAAGCAACCGACTGCAAGGGCAGTGCCCCAGGTCATCTCCTCCACACACTCAACACGCGGTGTACGTCCGCAATTGATCCGTTCAATCACGATAAACGCAACTCCGTAAACAACCAGAGCCACAGCAACGACGGGAGCATTGTAAAGCCATCCGTCAATATCCTTTCCCGAAAGCATTTCAAGCACCTTGTCAAGAACGATCCCCGCAAAAGCGGCGGGAATGCTCGCAATCACCACACGAAGCCACAGTCGGAGCGTCGCCGATCTCTCTTTAGCATTTTTCTTTGCGGTAAACGGCCATAGCCTTTGCCAGAAAAGAACAACCACGGCAAGGATCGCGCCAAGCTGAATGACCACCTGAAACATCTCGGAAAATTCCGCAAGCAACACCGGATCGTCGCTAAACGCAAAGGGCATGCGGCTCTCCAAAAGGATCAGATGCCCTGTGGAGCTGATGGGAAGCCACTCGGTGATTCCTTCCACGATTCCATAGAGAACCGATTTCAGTATTTCAAAAAATTCAAGCATAAAAACCTCTTTTCCAATCAGACGCATTCGCCCTTGAGACGATCCTTTCCACGAATATCAAGTCCTCGCCCCGAGGAGGCACGCATGATGTCCCCCTCCTTGACGGGAAAGGGTACGCGACACCAGTAAATCATCGACGGATGGGGCGTGGATTCCAAAGCCGTTCCGTCGGGAGCAAACAGCTCGCTCACCCCAAAGGAACGTCCGATCTTTCCGGGAGAGATCATCTCCGCCCCCTCGCCCAGAGACACCTTGTTGCGCTGAATAAAGCGGTAAAGCCTTCCCTTTTCGTTTTCAAGAGCTGCTCCCGTCGCAGCGATCGCGCGCAGCTCCTCTTCATCATATTCGACGGCGGTGGAAAAATATGCTTTCTCACGGATGTAACCGCAAGCACTGACGAGCTGAGGATTGACCATGGGATCATCGAAATAAAAGCCCGTGCCGTACTCACGGTGCGACACACTTTCCAACTCCGTCATCCAGGCAGGATCAAATCGGTAGGAGATGGGATCGCGTG
>JAZSMX010000143.1:0-22666 GCA_045536125.1 Eubacteriales bacterium
AGTAACAAATGCGTTTTCGCATTTGACTCACCCCCTATTACGTGCGTGTACTCCCTGTCGCATAGTCGGAGCCTTGGTGCAGGATGCCTAAGGGGTAAAAAAGCGTATTCCCACTTGACAAATTGTTGCTAAGAATGGTATAATGACGTTATAAATTCATTATTATGTAAGGAGTAACGGAAATGAAGATTCGCATCATTCTTCCTTATGCACAGGCAGACAAGCATTATACGAGATGGGCACACGAGGAAAAAGGCATTGATTTTAAAAACGCCCCCCTCGATGCCGAGAGATGTACCCTCTGCTTTGCGGCAGAGGAGATCTGCACGCACCTTTCACAAGCGGGGCTTGACGTAAAGGTCGCAGAGGAACGCGCCGACGTCAACATTGTATTGAAGTCTCGCGGTGGCAACGGTGAAGCGTTTGATATCACCCGAGAAGGAAACGACGTTGTTTTGACGGGTGACGGACGTAGAGGTACCCTCTACGCTGCATACGAGCTTTTGGAGGCGCAAGGGATTCGTTGGTATTCTCCGGAGCAATGCTATATCCCTGTTTTGAAGGAGCTCGCTCTGCCCGAAGAAAACCGCTACGAATACGATTTTGCAAACGGCAGAGGATTCCATTTTGAGCAGCTGTCGAGAGAATCCGAGTCCTTTTTGATCTGGATGGCGCGCAACCGCCTCAATCTCTACGTTTGCCACGCCAACAGCAAGCCGCTGCAAGACAAGCTTGGATTCGTATACAAGGTAGGCGGACATATATTTGAATCGATTTTACATCCGTTGAACATTACCGCGGACGGAAGATATTTTATCGACGCGCATAAGGATTGGTACGGAAAGCGCGACGAGGAGATTACCGTCCAAAACGCAACTTACAGTCAGTTTTGCGTTTCCAATCCCGAGCTTTTGGATTTTCTCGGTGACGCGGTGATCGATAAGCTGAAAAACGAATGGAAGAACGAGCATTCCTTTGAGCTTGCGGGCTTTGATACATGGGGAAAGACCTGTCAGTGTCCCGAATGTCTGAAGCTCGGCAACGGCTCTGACGTGACCTTGCACTTTATGTCCCATATCAGAACAAGGATCAATCAAGCCTTGTCGCGCGGAGAGATCGATCACAACGTGACACTTAGCTTTGACATATACGAAGGTACGGCAACCTTGGAAGCACCCGAAAATCCCGTCCCTCAAAACTTGATCGATGCGGGCGATTTCGGTATGTATTCTCCGATCTTGCGTTGCTATGCTCACGATATTTACGATACGTCTTGTGAGCTGAACGCAAAATACGAGCGCACGCTCAACGCATGGGCAAAAACGGGCTTCAATCTTTCCATCAACGAATATTATAACGTTTCCAAATTTGAAACCCTCCCCCTACTCTTTACGAAGAGAATGCAAAACGAGATCAAATACTATGCTTCCGTTGCGAAGGAGATCCAATATATGCACGTTCCTCTCCGCGAGTGGGGCGTCTTGACGATGACTCAATATCTCTATGCAAATCTTGCGCGCAACAGAAGCTGCGACGCGCATGCCATCATGGAAAAGTATTTTGACGATCTCTACGGAAAATACGCGAAAAAGGCAAAGGAAGCCTATGCCCTGATTGAAGATGCCACGCAGTATTGCATGTCTTGGCGAGGATGGTCCAAGAGCATTCTTTCGTATATACTTGCTTGGAAGGGCACTGTCCCCGAAGCACCCTTCTTTGAAGAATACCACCTTGGCAAGAACGCGGTACCTATGGGCTACGACAGCGTTTCAAAGCTGAGGACGGCGCTTGCCATATTCAAAGAGATCAAATCCGACGCGCTTCTTGAAATTCGTCCTGAAATGGTGGACGGCAGCGGACACGCCGTAAATCCCGAGCAGCAGAAAAAAGCCACGAGAGGTCTCCCCTTCTTCAACAAGATCAACGAGGATATCCGCGGCGTGAGTTACGGTGTTGACGTGTACGAGCTTTTGGTCTTGTGCGTTGATTACTACAACGCGCTTTACGAAAAGAGGGAGGATGCCGAGCAGCTCTTTACGAAGATCAAGGAGCTTGGCGACAGTATGTGCGAATATACCTTTGGTGTGGATTTTGAAGCGTACCATCCCGAACTCGAATTGCGAACCGCTTTGAAGCACTCTCAACTCGTTACCCTGTATTACAGAATCATGGCAAACCACAACGTAAAATAACCTGTTTATGGTTTTTTCCATCGAAAACAAATTTGTGGTGGCACTTGGGGGTATTCCCCAAGGAGTGAGTATTGACGGCTTCATAAAAATGTCCGTGCAAGCACACATTTTTGTTTCATGGTAGAATGATTGGAGTTAAAAAAGGAAGGAGTGATTGCTTTGAACAAAGAAAACGCGCATCGATTCCTGTACCTTGTGTCGATCCTGCTGCTTGTGGTTTTTTTCATCACGCTGGGAATGGACATGGTCGGCTACAATGATTATATCGGCTCCGCACCGCGATACGTGTACGTCCTTGTAAGAGCCGTTGCGTTTCTTCTTCCCTCCTTGGCGGTATTCGCCGTTGCGATATTCCTTGGGAGAAAACGTTCCAAAAAAAATCGTATGAAATGAAATACGGGAGGGCGTTATGGGAAAGCTGATGATTTTTAATTTCATTTTGATTGCTTTTATCGTACTCGGACTGTGTCTGATTCGAAAAAACGTCAAAAAGGAGCGCACCCAAAATATCCTTCTGATCGCGGCGGCAGTGTTTACGGTCGTATTCCATTACAGCTCACTTCTCTTTCTCCTTCTGTCGGGTGGGGATGCGATGGGATATTTAAGCGAAACCCCCAATCTGATTTTGCCGATCTATCCTTGCAACGTGGTCATGTGGACAGCGCTTATGTTCGCATTTTTGAAAAACAAAAGGTCAAGAATCGGATCTTTTTTTGCGGATTATCTGTTTTGGTTTGGCATTGTCTCCACGCTGGTCGGCATGTTTGCAAACGTTGATTTTATCAAAAATCCCACCCTTGCCGATTATGAAAATTTCAAGAGCATCGCCGCACACGGCACACTTCTCTTTAACGTTCTTTTGCTCCCTCTGTTCGGTTACGTAAAAATCGACGTAAAAAGGAATATTACAAGCATCGTTCTTTCCGTTTTGGCAATGGCGGCAATCGGCGCTTACTGCAACCTCGTTTTTTACGCGCTCGCCTCCGAAGCGGCAGCCTATGACGTCAATTCCATGTTCCTCATGCATTCTCCGTTTGAGGGAGTTGACTTTTTGACCTATCCCGTAATCGCCCTGATCGCAATACCGATTTATTTTGCCGTGTTTGTCATATGCGATTTGTGTGCCCATAAAAAGGGGGAACGCTTTTATAGCAAGGCGCGAAAATCACCAAGGGAAACCGACAAATGAGCAGAGCCCATCCGCTTTCGCTCTCATTTGAATAAAAAGGCGAAAGAATTTCGTTTGCAGAATCTCTTGCACAAATTTCTTTCTTGTGGTACAATAGAAAATAAGGAAGCCTTTTCCGACAACTATACAAAGGAGTATACGCTTATGTACCGTATTTACAAAATTACGTCTCATCACGTTGTGGACTTTGCCGCAGAGGAGCTCAAGAAATATCTTCGTATGATGATGCCCCGTTGCGGTGAAATTGAAATTGCTTACGATCCCACCGCCAAGGACGGCTTCCGACTGGGACTGATGCAGGATTTTTCACTTGACACCTCAGAAGCAAAGGACGTCGATCTTGACGATATTCTTCATATCGACACCGATACCGAGGGAGGCATCATCGCAGGAAGCAACGCGCGAAGCGTTCTGCTTGCCGTCTACCGCTATCTGACGATCAACGGCTGCCGTTGGCTCTTCCCCGGTATTGACGGAGAGTGGATTCCCGTACGCGATATCGAGGCGGTCAAATACCACAAAATGGCAGATTGCCGCTACAGAGGTCAGTGTAACGAGGGGGCGGAATATCAGCCGAACATGATGGAGGCGATCGACTTCACTCCGAAGATCGGCATGAACATCTTCATGATCGAGTTCGACAATCCCAAAACGTATTATAACTACTATTACAATCACAGCAGAAACGCATCCCGTGAGGCAGAGCCCGTCACTGCCGAAACCGTTCTTCAGTGGAAGCGTCAGTGTGAAGCCGAGATGTCAAAACGCGGACTTCAGTTCCATGACATGGGACACGGCTGGACGGCGATGGCGTTTGAAGCGGACACCACGGAGGGCTGGGTAAGGACCGACGACTACGACTTTCCCGCAGAATACACCGATTACGTTGCCATGATCGGAGGTGTGAGAAAGCTTCACAACGGTGTTGCCCTCAATACCAACTTCTGTATGTCCAATGAAAAGGCGCGTAAGAAGGTTGCCTCAAAAATCGCGGATTACGCACAGCTCGCCACCAACGTCGATTATCTGCACGTATGGCTTGCCGACGGCTCCAACAATCACTGTGAATGCGAGAACTGTCAAAAGAAGACACCGAGCGATTTCTACATTGACCTGATGAACGACATCGATGAGGAGCTCACGGCACGCCAACTGAAAACGCGCATCGTCTTTATTTGCTACGTCGATACGACGTGGGCGCCCGAGGTGACCACTCTCAATAACCCCGAGCGATTCTCCTTCCTTGTTGCGGCAATCACGAGAGATTACACACAGTCGGTTTCTCCCACGCTGGACGAGGAGGGCGTCACGTTGCCTCCCTACACAAGAAACAACCTGACGCTTCCCAAGACGGTCAACGAGTACCTTCTCCACGCAAAGCGTTGGATGGAGCGTTGCCCCGTTCCCGCGCTTGTGTACGAGTACCATTTCTGGCTGCCCCAGTTCCGTGAATTGGGAACACTCAAGGCTTCCCGTATGATCTACGACGACATCCGCGGCTATTACGCAAACGGATATCAGGGCTTGATTGAGGACGGCTCTCAGCGCTCCTTCTTCCCCTCGGGCTTTGCCTTCTACGTCTATGCGGAAACGCTGTTTGATACGTCGGTGGATTTCGAAGCCTTGAAGGAGGACTATTTCAGTCATGCCTACGGCGAGGATTGGCGCGAGGTCGTCAACTTCTACGAACGCGTCGGTGAGCTCATTCCTCACGGATATCTGAACGGTAAAATGAGCACCGATCCCGCGCGCGGAAAATTCTACAATCCCGCAGTGGCAGAGGCGGCGAAAAAGCTTCCCGCAACGGTAGAGGAATTCCTTCCCTTTGTTGAAGCACATAAGAATTGCTCAAAGAGAGCCGCAACCGTTTCCTATAAGCTGTTGCGCTACTATCTGAAGTACCTTGCGAAAATTTCGGAGCTTCTCGTTCTGAAGGCAGAAGGTCATCACACAGCCTCTCAAAAGGCGTGGGAAGAGTTTTCCGCATGGTGCGGTGCGTGGGAGATCGAGGTAGAGCGTTGGTTTGATCAGCATATGCTCTCCAATGCCATCGGATCTGTCTTCGGGGAAAAGGTCGTAACCGATCCCGTGGAAGGGCTGAACGGTTAAAGAGCACGGCATCATCACAGATTTTATCTATCAACACAAAAGGAGAGCTGCGACTTTCATCGCAGCTCTCCTTTTGTGTTGACCATCAGAACTCAAATCCAAGAGATTTGAGATATCCGCGGCTGTTTGCAAGGCAAACAAAGGGGTTGGGTTCATCGGGGAAGGTTCTGTCCTGCTCAATGAAGACGTACTCCGTGCCCGCAGCGGTCAGCGCGTCACCGATCTTCTCAAAATCGAGAATACCGTCACCGCACCACGTGTAGTGATTGGAGCCGTCCGCCTCGATCTTATAATCCTTGAAGTGAACGCAAGGAAGTCTTCCGGAAAGACGGTTGATCTCCTCAATGGGATCGCATCCTCCTGCCTTGACCCAGTAGGTATCCAGCGTAAAGCCCATTTCCTCGGGAGCGAAGACGTCGGAAAGATACTTCATAACGTTCTTTCCGTCAACGCTCGTCGTGTACTCCAGATTGTGGTTGTGGTACATAAAGAGCTTTCCTGCGCGCGCAATCTTCTGTGCTGCCTCCTTAGCATCCACGGCAAACTTACGGGCTGCCGCCTCACGAACCGCTGCGTCTCCCGAAAAGATATCGGGCATACAGCCAAGACCGATGTGATCGCATCCGAACACGTTGTGATCCGCGATCGCCGCTTCCGTCTCGTTGATGATGCGATCGTAAGAAATGTGTGTCAACGGGCAGGTCAAGCCGTTCTTCTTCAGCTCCTCTGCCAGCCACTCCGCTTCATACGCGCAAGTACCGGAAACCTGAACCGTGGTAAAGCCCATGTCCGCAATCTTCTTAAGTGTCTCGGAGAAGTCCTCCAAGGTTTTGCAGTAATCGTGTACTGTGTAAAGCTGTGCACCGATCTTCATTTGTTTGTCTCCTTTGTATGAAAAAAGATTGTATTTTCTTTTTATTTGCGCGGGATTGAGAGTGTCTCACCGGGAGCGATGCTGTAAACCGTCCGCTCAACGATGATCCAGAGTGTGGTGGCGGTAGGATTGTAGAAGCGGTCGCCCTCGGCACTCACCACCAAAGAGTTGTAAGCCGTTACGTATTCGTAAATTTCAATATTCGTCGCGTACCACGTGTCATCCTTCCCCGAAATGCGTTCACAGAAGCGTTCGATCAAATCCCAGTTACCGTTGTTGTCAAATTCATAGCTGTGTCCCCAAAGATAAAAGAGTCTTGGATACTTGTTGGGAGAAGTCAGCTCCTCCTCCTTGATCTTCAAAAATTTCTCCATCCAGTTCATTAGCTCTGGGTTTATGTGATGCGCCGTCGGCATCCATGCATAAAAGTCGGTGGGAAGTCGGAACAAATCATTATCCCCTGCCAGTGTTCTTGCGTAAGCAATTCCCATCTGTGAAAGATACCCCTTCACCATATCATAATCGCTTCCGTTGCAAAAGTAGCGAATTCCCGAATTGGGATATGCCATGCCGCGGATGATCCGTCCGAAGCACGCCTCCAGCGCGCGGCGGCAGTCCAATGCGTCAATGAGCCCGGTTGTGGGAGAAACAACACCGGGAGCGAGATGATAGTCTCCGTGCACGGCAAGCTCGTGTCCGCGCGCCAAAAGGTCTTTCATTTCTTCAACCGTCGTTTTTCCGGGATTGTCCCGTCCGAGATCGTGTGTATTGATATTAAAGGTCCCCTTCAAGCCATAGCGGTCAAAAATCTCTGCCAAGCGCAGATCCGCCTTAACACCGTCGTCATAGCTGAACGTGACCGCCTTCAATTTTCCCCCGGGAAAGCGAAGATAACAATGCTGTCCCATAGCATTCCTCCTTATTTAAGCCAAATCAGCCAAGAGGCTCTTCATGTACTCCATATCGCACTTAGCGTACCAGATTCTATCCCCCTGACGCGGAGCTTCAATACCAATAAGCCCTGTGTAGCCGATATCCTCAAGCTTCTCCAGGTACACACGGTGGTCAATCTCTCCCTCACCGAGGGCTGTAGCAAGGCGCAAGTTATCGGTTTCGGGCAACGCAACCGAATTTTTCAAATGCGTGTAGAACAGCTTGTCGCCGCAATCATCGATCGCCTGTGTGACCGAGGTACGATTCTTAAAATATACCGTATTACCGTAATCAAGATTGATACCGATCATGGGGGAGCCGATCATATCCACAAGACGCTTTGCGGTTGCGGCAAGATCGTGGATGTATCCCATGTGCGTTTCAAAGGCGAAGCGCAAGCCGATCTGCTCCAGGGTGGGAGCAATGCGAGAAAAAGCGTCCGCTGTCAGCTCCCAATCCTTTTCCTCTGCCGCGTAGCTTCCGCAAAGATCGTAACGGTACCAGGGCGTGTTCGGCTCACGTGCAGAAATCCAAGCACCGCTGACGTTGCAAACCTCCGTACCGCACACCTCGCGCACAATCTTTATCTTTTCAATAATATCGGCAATCTGTGCATCTCTCTTTTCCATATTGGTGCAATCCAAAAGATTGAACCCAAAAAGGATATCGGACAGTCCGCTCTCGCGTTTTCCACGGGCGATCAGCTCGGCATATTCACGGAAGGAGAGATGTCTCATCTCCGTAGGAAGTTCACCTCTGAATTCAATGCCGTCAAAGCCAAGTCCCTTGGCAAAGGCACAAACCTCGGAAATGGAGCGTCTGCCGAAATTGCCGCCCGCTCTCTCCGCGTAGTTGATCTGCATGATAATATGGTTTTTCATTTGCTTTTAACCTCCTTTATGTTTGTATTGAAATTTACTTTCTTTTCAAGGTCAGGGTGTAACCGGTGAAACGGTCTGCAATGGGCAGCTCAACGCCGTCAGCGTCCAGCTCCTCTCCTGTGTATTCCTTGCCCTCACCGTCAACGAATACCATATCCTTCTCACAGAACGGATAGACGTTTACGCCATACTGCATGGGGGTTTTGGAAAAACCGCAGATCTTGATCTGACTGAATGCGGAATCGTTATGCTGAAGCACGAGCATGGATTCGGTATCGCAAAGGATATGACATTCGGCATCCTTCCAGAATTCGAGATCCGCACGATAGCTCTTCAAAAACTCTCGCATGTCTGTCAGAAGGCGCTCCGACCACCGCGTCAGATCACAGCTGATACCGATCGGACCGCCGTGCAAGGATGCAAACAGATAATCTCTCGTCACGCCCTCCAGATGAGCCCAAATCGGTCCGGAGCATGCGATAATGGGATCCGAGTGCGCCTCGTTATTGCCGTAAACGGGCCCGAAATTCTTCATGCTCTGCACGGTCACCCACCGCTCCAACGAGCGGGGCGGCATGTGAAGAATATTCCCCTTATACATCTCTATCTGCTTGTAAATGCTTTGGTTGTCACTCACCCAGAAGGAATCGAAGCCCTTGAAGAAATCGGAAAGCGTCAGTCGCTCGCCTCCACTGGCGCAATTTTCGAGATAGATATGAGGAAATTGAGCGCGAATTTCGTCAATAAACTTCTGATAACCTTCAAAATAAGGAAGGAACGCCTCGCCCATGCGATCATAGGTCATTTCGCAATTGAAATCGAACTTGATAAATTCGATCCCGTACTGACGGATGCGATCTGCGAGAATGTCATACATGTATTTCCGTGCTTCGGGATTTCCGAAATCAAGAAAATAGTCCAGCTTTTCAAAGCGATAGTAATCCGGATGATCCTTCGGTGCCTGCGCCATTCGCGTAGCGCGTTCGGGTTCAAACCACAAGCCAAACTTCAAGCCGCTGTCTCTGACAAGCTGCGCGAACTCACCCATTCTGCCCTCCATGGATGCCGTTTGGCACTCATTCCAATCTCCCACGCGCTGATTCCAGGTGCCGGGTTCACCGAACCATCCGGCATCAATGACGAAGTACTGAGCGCCAATCCTCTTGGCAAGGGGAAGCTGCTCTGAAAGAATGTCAAAGCTGACGGTGTCAAAGCGGGAAAGCCAGGTATTGTAAATGATCGGAATATCTCTTGCGGGATAGATCGCGTTGCAATAGCGGTGAAGCTTATATGAGTCCAGATCCGTCTTGTTGCGGAACTCGTAGTAAAGGATCGAAGGAAGCTCCAGCTCCTCCCCTACTCCCAACGTATAATCAAAGCCGCGGGGCAAAATCCCCATCTCCACCTCTACGCGTCGAATCGTGCTTTTTCCGTTTCGTCTGACTCTGAGCATCCAAAGTCCCGTTTGCAAAAGCTGGAACACCATGCCGCGATTCGTCTGATTGCTGTAGAGAGCCACAAAGGGGGACGCACTGCTGTTCGTGCGAACGCTGTTTCCCTCTGCTCCGACCTCGTTGAGAAGAGGCACCCATTTCCCGTAGCCCTCTCCGCACCACTCGTTATACTGTGTAAAAACCTCGTATTCTCCACCGAGGAAGCAAAATTTGGAAAGTGCCGAACGCAAAGCAATGGGATGGTCGGAGGTGTTCTTGATCCGATCGGTTCGTTGATAAACGCCCGACGGATGCGATACCGTTTCACTTCTCCACTCGTAGCCGTCGCCCTTGAAGCAAAGCCCGCCCTCGCATTCCTCTACGTTGCCGTAGGGAAAAGCAAAGTCGCCTTGCAGGGTTGCCAGACATTCGATCTCCTGAACGTGCGGTCTGTAATTCATGTGTTTTCCTCCTTTAATCAAGACAGTTACAGTCTATGCTTCATTCTATCACATCCCAATCAAAAAAGCAAGACGGTTCAAGGATTTTTTTGAACCGTCCCGCGATTTTCTTTTCACGGATTCAGAAATGATCTTCGATCCATAACGCTTTTTTGTAAAACACTTTTTCCAACGCCTGTGTATTGGAGCGAATCTTGACGCTCTTCATCCAAGCGGCATCCGAAAGAGCCGCTCCCCCCATCATCAGCAAAGAGAAGGCATTGATGTCCGTTTCGATATCCGCATCCTCCTCCGACACCCTTGTCACCGAAAGGCAAACCGTATCAAATTCAACAAGAAAGCATCCGTCGTTCCACGGGCAGCATGCGTCGTGAATGCGAATCCGCACGCTTCCCTTGCCGCGATACCGTGCAAGACGCAAAACCGCCTCGGCATCCACCACCCGTGTTGCTCCGCTGTAGAGAAGCTCACGTGTGACCGCCATCTTTCCGTAAGCACTTTGCAAATCACAAAGCAGCATCCCGATATCAACGTCAGAAGGAAGTGTCAGCTTGACCGTTTGTGCATACGAGTCCAATGTTCCAAGATAGCAAAGCATGGCATACAATGCTCTCGGAGTTAAGAAGTACAGATAATTGACCGTGATGATCATCGGTGCGTCCTTGCGCTCCTCAACCGAGTAGGAAAGGAATCCGTCGGCTGCATCGCCGTCGTAATGCAGATAGGAAAAGCTCTCTGATACGTAGGGCTGCCATTTTTTAAAATAAACCGTTCGCCATCGGAAATTGCTCCGCTCCGTGGCAAGATTGTACGTGCGGCAAAAGTCACGGTAGACGCGTTTGATGTCCACCTCCTGTGCTTCCGTTCCTTCAAAATGCACCATATCCACCCGTTGCTTGGGGAAAAAGGAGATGGGAACCGTCCACCGCACACAAGAGACACCGTGCTCATACCCGTACCTTCTGTAAAAGGAGGTTTTGAAGGGATAGAGATGCGAAAAAACCATCCCCTTCTCCCGCATTTCCGAGAATGCCACGTCAAACAGCCTTGAGACCGCCCCCATGCCTCGCATCTCGGGATCGCTCAATACGCCCCCGATTCCGCACATTTCGCAGATCTGTCCGTCAAAATTCACGGAAAACGGAAACATTTTAAAAGCGGCGGCGAGTCTCCCGTTTGCAAACGCTCCCTTTCTGACAAAGCTGTTTTGGTGAACCGACGTTTTTTCGGAAAGCATCTCGGCATCCTCGCGAGCAATCCGCGCACAAAGCGCCTCCCGATCCGAAAGCTCGGGATAAGGGTAGTGGAATGCCGTGGAAACCAACTGCTCGTAGCGATAAACCTCATCTCCCGAAAAATCTCTTATTTCAAGCTCCATACACACTCTCCCTTCTCAATACGTAAAAATTGCGAATTCCGTTGCGGGAAGATCCACAATATAGGTGTCTTCATTCTCTCTTTGCACCGCAATTCGATCCGTGGAGGACTTCCAAAGAGACAGCGTCTCCACGGGCTTGGAAAACCGCAATCTGACCCGCGCGTCCGCTTCATGCCGCACCGTGTCCCCTCGCTTGATGCTGCGCTCGTTGCCCTCGTTGTTAAAGAGCGTGATATAGCGGTTTCCGTTTTGATCCTCTGACAAAAGCCACAGCAAATTGTCCGCGACAACGGGAAGCACCTCCCGCTCTCTTTCGTGAAGCGCATGCTCCAAGTCTTCCGGCGAATCGCTCCGCAATACGCGGAAGCGCGGCGCCAGTCTTTGTGCGATGCGTCCGTCGGGCGTTGCATCGATGAGCGTGTCATAAGCCTCGAGCGCAGACGTGGGAACGTCCTCGTAAAGAATATCGAACAGATCACCAAAGCGCGAATTGGTCAAAACGTGGCTTTCGTTTCCAAAAATTTCTCCGTTTCGCGTATAGATCAGCTTGAGCACGTCCTCGATGTGACCGTAGTATTCCTTTTGCGCCGCATCAAGCTTGCAGTGCATCAGCATATCCCGATGCTCACCGATCCGCCAAGCATCGTACACGTCGGGCAGCTCTATGGCATAAAAGTCCTTCGGAAGAACAATGGCAAAGGGAGTCATTGCCCGCATTCCGCGCAAGCGGCGGCTGTCATCGATGAAATTCTTCTTAGCAAGACCGTAGGCGGAAAGCTCGAATGTATTCATATCGCTGTAGCTGCAATTGAGCCCCCACTCCTCCGAGAAATAGTCCGCACCGCTCATCAGCGCGTGATAATAGATGCGATTCTGCAGACGTCGGGAGCTTCCCCCGTTCGCACCGTTTGAGGTAAAATCGTCAGGATGCGTTTCCTGTGTCAGATACCACTCATTCCCTTCTTCACGGTTGAATACGGGCATGGAGTATCCTTCCTCCAGATTTCCGATCCAGCACTCGTAATATGCTCCCCAAGTTTTTTTGTATGCGCGAGCCATTCCTCGCGCCAGTGCCACCATAATCCGCATTCCCGGGATCTGACAGCCCACCTCGGGCATAAAGCTCCTCATTCCCACCTCATTTTGCAGTCTCGTAAACAAAAAGAAGCTGTCACACGGCAGAATGTTACCATCCGTTTCAAGCATGCGTCGACGGAACAACTCTTCGATTTCCCGATCAAATTCCTCGGGCGTCTCGGCATAGTGCATCCGCGCATATTCCGCAGGTGTTCCCTGGGAAAAGGAATAGAGCTTTGTTCCGTCAGGCATCACGGCAAAATCGCGCCACGACCGTTCTGCCAATTCCTGTTCGTCATACGGCCCCTTCCCCCCGTCCATCCGCTCGATGATCCCCTTCCAGTCGTGTCTGCGATTGGAAGCGGATTCGTGGAGCTGGAAGCCAAGAAACCAATCCCCCAAAATGTCACGGTAAGCATCCACCAGTCTCTTGTCGAAGTCATACCGATGATACGTAATTCCACCCGCGATCCGATCCACGTAAAAAGGGTATCTCCCCTCCTTGATCAGTTTGTAAAAAGCACCGTCGAAAGAAGCCAGTTCATTGAATTTCAAATGCTCCGGCACGGAAAAAGCGTGCTGGATCTTGAACCCCGTATCCTCGTTGATCAGAGAATTTTTGACAAGTCCCTCAAAATACGGTTCGCTGTAAACATGAAAGAATTTCATATGCCCCCCTCAAAGATTCAACAAAATGACCGCCACAATTCCCAAAAAGACGCCCACATCCTGGAGTCGATTGAGCTTTTCCTTGTAAATGAGCCTCGCCAAAAGATAGGAGACGATGATGCCGCCGGCAGAGATCGTGGGAAACATCACCGATGCGGGCATTTTCATGGTCACAAGCAGCATCACACACAAATTGGCAATTCCGTTGCCAAAACCGCAAAGTCCTCCAAACGGCAAGGCGTATTTCATCGCGGGGAGGATTTCTTTCCTTTCAAAAATCAATGCAAAAATCGACAGCACCGCAAAAACCGCAAACAATGCCACAATCATAAATTCATTCTTGTAAGCACCGAGACAGTTGTCCTGCTGCATCTTTTGCACCACGGAACACATTCCGTTTCCAAAAAACGTCATCCCGATGTAAAGGAACCAGATCGGCTTGATTTTCTTTTCTTCCTTTTTCTCAAAGTTCACCAAAACGATGGAAACGGCGAGAATCAAAAGACCGGTCACAAGAAGCGGACCGACAGGATCTCCCATAAAAATCAAGCCGTAAAGCGTGGGAATGATCAGGGAAAAGGACTCCATCAAGGAAGAAATGGACATCGGTCCCGTCTTGATCGCAAAAAAGATACTCACCATTGTCATCGCGTAAAACAGCGCAAACAGAAACGAATATCCCAAAAAAACCGTATTGAAGCAAAGATTTCCGCCGGAGGAGATCAAAAAGAAGAGCAAAGCCACCAGAGTGGAAGTGGAGGAAAAGGTAAACGCGCCTCCCGTCACACGCAAGCCGTACGCTTTGTTGGCAAAAAACTGCACCCCGAGAGCTAAAACAACAAGTCCCAAAAAAACAAATTCCAAAACAAACGCCCCTTTCATTTTTCACCCTCATTGTATCATACAAAGCGGTAAAAAAACAGAAATAAGTTTCCTGTCTTTTTGCACTATTTTCCTTTTTTAAAAAAATATTGAAAATACAGACAAAAATGTGGTACAATGATCTAAAAAGGAGGGGAAGATTATGCTGATCGAATGCAACAAGGAAAAGCTGAACCGCGTTCTGAACGATTTTTCAAGTGCCACGGGAATCAGCATCAATTTTTCCGATGACGAAGTACTCTTTTCGCTTGATCCTGAACAAATCAACAACCCTTTGTGTGTAGAAATCCAGAAGCACCCGGAAGGATTGCGCCGTTGCCGTTCCTGTGACAGAGGACTTCTTGAAAAATGCAGCAAGAGCAAAAGCGTACAGTGTCACACCTGCCACGCGGGTCTTACCGATGCGGCACTCCCTATTTGCCACGGTGATATGCTCCTTGGCTACATTATTTTCGGACAGATGAAAACCTCCCCGGACTTTGAAAAAGCGCGGATGTCACTTTCCGAGATCATCCCGGATACGGAGCATTTAAAAGAGCTTTACGACGCACTTCCCGTCTTTACCGAGGAGCGGATCCGTGCGATTTTAAGCGTTGCCGAAATGCTCGCCAAATACGTCCTCATGGAAAGCATCCTCAAGCCCAATCAAAGCTCTCAATTGACGCGTGTTATCGACTATATTGACAAACATTTAGAGAAGAGGCTGACCGTCGAGGAAATCTGTGCCGACCTTTACATCTCCAAAACAACGCTCTATTCTCTCTTCCATACCCATTTTTCGAGCACGGTGACCGACTACCTCAATCACCGCCGCATTGAACGGGCAGAGCAGCTTCTCTCGGACAGAGACCGAAGCATTGAAAGTATTTCGCAAAGTGTTGGCTTTGGAAGTGCCGCTTATTTTTCAAGAACCTTCAAAAAATACCGCGGGATCTCACCCGCGGCATACAGAAAAAAGCTCCAATCGGTCTCATCGCATCCGAATTTTGAGGGAATCATGCACCTCACCGTAAAAGAACAAAAAGCTTAAAAAGATCTCCCGTTTTCCTCTCGCCGCTCTCTCCGCAGCGCAAAGGCGGCAAGTGTTCCCATGTCGCGCAAGCGCCACGGCTCGCGCACCATCCGCCATGCCCATTCCAGCCCCATGCGCCTCAGTGCGCGTGGGGCTCTTTTCACGTCTCCCGCCCATACGTCAAGACTCCCTCCAAGGCATGCGATGACCGAAAGACGTGAAAGCTGTGAAAGATGTTCCGTCACCCACCTCTCCTGCACGGGAAAGCCCATGCAAACGATCAGAACGTCGGTACAGGTCTCACGGATGTGGGCGAGCAAGCGTCGGTTTTCCTCCCCGACGCGATCAAAATATCCCCAATACGTGCCGACAATCCGCAAGGTGGGAAGCGTCTCTCTCCAACGCTCCGCCGCGCGCTCGGCAACCCCCGCTCTGCCCCCCAGAAAAAACACACGCAGCCCCCTTTTTTCCGCCTCTCTCAGCAGAGACTCTCCAAATTCAATTCCCGCCACTCGCTCGCGCAGCGGCGTTCCCATCCTGCGCGCCGCCATCAATACCCCCGCTCCGTCGGGAAGCGAAAGCGAGGCATGAGACAATAGATCAGCAAGCTCCGGATTTTTTTGACACTTCTCCAGCATAACGGCATTGGGCGTGAAGACCACACAGGGCTCTCCGCAGCTCTCTGTCGCACGCGCAACCGCCTCCTTTTTCGTCACGTTATCAATCTTTACACCGCACAAGCGAATCCTTTGCATCATTCCTCCGAAATTTAAGCATCTTTTTTCACAGTTTTCCCACCATCCCCTTCTTTCTTCCCTGTCAAATGTTTCCGCAGAAAGAAAAATACTTGAAAAAAGCAACATCCTGTGATACAATGAAGTGATCGAATACACCTTCGAAAGGAATCAACAAGCATGAATATCAAGGAATTTCGCGTCAGAGATCCCTTTATCGTTCTTTGCAATGACACCTACTATCTCTACAATTCCAAAGAACCGCGCGTTCCCAACACCGTGGAGGTGCGCCGCAGTCGCGATCTTTTGGAGTGGGATGAACCAACGGTGGTTTATACCCTCGACCGCTCAAGCTGGCGCGACCGTGAGCTTTGGGCACCCGAGGTTCACAAATACCGTGGGAAATATTATCTTTTCCTTTCCATTCTTTCAAAAAGCGGATGCCGCGGCACCGAGATTTCGGTCGGCGATACCCCCGAAGGACCGTTTTTCCCCATTGCCGACCGCCCTGCTACCCCTCTTGATCAAAGTGCCATCGACGGAACACTCTTCATCGAGGACGGTGTCCCCTATATCGTTTATTCGCGTGATTGGCCGCATTGCTTTGACAAAACCATCAACGCTTACGTGGGAGAAATCTGGGCGCAGGCACTCAGCGAGGATCTCGGAACACCCATAGGAGATGCGTTCTGCCTCTTCCGCTCCACCGATGTTCCTCTTTCCGCAAAAATGCCGGCGCGCCATGAGTGGGAGGGCAAGCCCGTCGTACGCTACGGCTCGGACGCTCCCTTCCTTGTACGGCTTCCCAAGGGAACACTCTTTTTGACGTGGTCCCCCATCCCGAACAATCATTACGTGGTCTTAGGAGCTACCGCAGATCGCCTCAAGGGACCTTGGACACACCTGGATGCTCCGCTCTACGATGCCAACGGTGGGCACGCCATGTTCTTTACCGACCGAGAAAATCAACTCAAAATGGTATTGCACGGTCCGGAAAAGCAGCTTTTGGAGAGAGCACTGATTTTTGACGCTGAAATGACCGAGGAGGGAATCGCCGTCACACTTCCCCACTAACGGATTTCGCCGTGCGCTTTGTTGAAAAACCACTTGACAATTCGCGCGTTGCTTGATATAATGTAGGATGTATGATTATGGCACAGCTCCGCCGACTTCGGCGGATGGAAAGTTGAGGTTTCTTATGGCAAAAAACAGTGAAAAAATGGTAGACCAGATCACGTCGATGGACGTTGACTTCGGTCAGTGGTACACGGACGTTGTCAAAAAGGCAGAGCTTGCGGATTATTCCGGTGTCAAGGGCTGCATGATCTTCCGTCCCTACGGCTATGCGATCTGGGAAAATATTCAGAAGGATCTTGATGCGAGATTCAAGGCATTGGGACACGAAAACGTGTATATGCCCATGTTCATCCCCGAATCTCTTCTGCAAAAGGAAAAGGATCACGTGGAAGGCTTTGCTCCCGAGTGCGCTGTCGTGACCATGGGGGGACAGAGCGAGCTTCCCGAGCGTCTGATCGTCCGTCCCACCTCGGAAACGCTCTTCTGCGAGCATTTCCGCAACGTCATTCAGTCCTACAGAGATCTTCCCAAGCTCTATAACCAGTGGTGCAACGTCGTCCGTTGGGAAAAGACGACGCGTCCCTTCCTCCGTACCGCGGAGTTCCTCTGGCAGGAGGGACACACCATGCACGAGACCGAGGAGGAAGCAAGACGGGAAACGCAACAGATGCTGAAGGTCTACGAGGAGTTTTACAGCGAAGCACTCGCGATCCCCGCATATACGGGACGCAAAACCGAAAAGGAGAAATTTGCAGGTGCGGAGGAGACCTACACCATTGAACCGATGATGCATAACGGTGTCGCGCTTCAGGGTGGAACCTCTCACTACTTCGGCGACGGCTTTGCCAAGGCGTTCGACATCAAATTCACAGGCCGCGACAATACTTTGAAGCATCCGCATCAGACCTCTTGGGGACTTTCCACCCGCTCCATCGGTGCGATCATCATGACGCACGGAGACGACAACGGTCTGATTCTGCCTCCCCGCGTCGCTCCCATTCAGGTGGTCATCGTTCCTGTGGCGCAGCATAAGGAGGGTGTCCTTGAAAAGGCGGAGGAGATCCGCGCAACGCTTTCGAAGACGCTTCGCGTCAAGCTGGACGACAGCGACAACTCCACGGGCTGGAAATTCGCGCAGTACGAAATGAAGGGTGTTCCCCTCCGTCTTGAGATCGGTCCGCGCGACATCGAAAATAATTCCTGCGTGCTCGTCAGCCGCGTCACGCGCGAGAAGACCTTCGTATCTCTCGACAATCTGGCGGAAGAGGTCGAAAAGGCACTTGCCAAGGTTCACGAGGAGCTTTACAACAGAGCTCTCGAAAACAGAACCGCGCGCACCTTCACGGCGCATACCCGCGAGGACTTCCTTGATATCGCAGAGCATCAGTCGGGCTACATCAAAGCCATGTGGTGCGGAGAGACTGCGTGCGAGGAGGAGCTTAAGGACGTCACGGGCGGTGTCAAGTCCCGTTGCATTCCCTTTACGGAGGAGCATCTTTCCGACGTTTGTGTCTGCTGCGGAAAGCCCGCGCGTCACATGGTCATCTGGGGAAGACAGTACTGATCTTATCATTTATGAGGGTGGCTCATTCTGCGGTTTGAGCCGCCCTCTTGCAAAATCGGAGCATCACGGAAAGGAGGAGATCTGTTATGGAGCGTGTCAAACGTTTTTTTCTCGACGCCATTCATAATATCGATCCCGTTCTCTTCGTCTGCTCCGTTCTTCTTTCTCTGATCAGTATCGTCACGATCTTTGGAGCGACGGACAACTTCGGGATGTCCAAGCTTTATATGCAGGTGTTCATCTTTTTTCTCGGCATCGCCGTTACTCTCTTGGTCGCCTATATCGATTTTCGCGTGCTTGTGGACAAGCTATGGCTCTGGATGCTGATCGGCTCGGCGGCAATCCTGATTCTGACCTTGCTTGTCGGAAGCTCGGGCGTCAACATGGAGACCTCCAACAAAAGCTGGCTTGAGATCCCCATCGTCGGGGTGATGATCCAGCCCTCGGAATTTGTCAAGTTCACCTTTATCTGTACCTTTTCCAAACATCTTTATTCGGTGCGCGAAACCATCAATCGCCCCTTGACGCTCCTACCCGTGCTTGCCCACGCCGCACTGATCGTAGGGCTGATTTTAGCATCGGGAGACCTCGGGGTTGCCCTCGTTTATATCTTCATCATCGCCGTCATGCTGTTCTGTGCGGGACTTCATCCCCTGTATTTCATTGCCGCTGCGATCATCGTCGTTCTTTGCTTCCCCTTCCTTTGGGATTTTCTGGAGCCTTACCAGCAAAAAAGAATTCTTGTCGGCTTCAATCCGGAACTGGATCCTCTGGGCAAGGGACTGCAGCCCTTGAGAAGCCGTGCGGCGATTGCCGCGGGAGGGCTCTTGGGAGGCGGTGTGTTCGGGGGATACCTTTACGAGGATCTTGCCGCCTCGCATACCGACTTCATCTATGCCACCATCTGCGAGAAATTCGGTTTTCTCGGCGGTGCGGCGGTCATCATCATTTTCATCGTCATGGTAGTGCGGATCTTTATGATCGCGCATGCTGCCTCTCATACGGATTACGGAGGACTGATCTGTGTGGGCGTGGGTGGAATGCTGATCTTCCAGATTCTGCTCAATATCGGAATGTGCTTCGCGCTTCTTCCCGTCATTGGACTAACGCTTCCTCTGCTCTCCTGCGGCGGCTCGTCCATGCTTGCCACGTTTATGATGTTAGGGCTTCTTCACAACGTCTACAGCCATTCGGATGCCGTTCGGGTTCTTGAAAAAAGCGACACTCTCGACATCGATATTTCTCTTCTTGATTCATAAAAAGCGTCTCCCCGTCATAAGGTAAATCAAAACCTTTCGGGAGGCGCTTTATGTTTGTTTATTCCATGCGTGCAAGTACCGTCAAGCTGGTCGGGGTGATCTGTGTTGCCCTCACGGTTCTCATTGCCTTGATCGCCTTTGTCCCCACCTATGCCGTTTCCTCAAGCACCGATGCCGATGCGGAGGTCACCTACAAATACGATAAGATCAAAACGGTATCGGACGCGGCTTCCTTCCTCTCTCAGTTCGGCTGGGAGGTCGATCCCACCCCTGCAGAGATCAAAACCGTGACGATTCCGGGAGAATTCGATAAGGTTTTTGCCGCATACAACGAATTGCAAAAGCTCCAGGGACTGAATCTTGCCAAATACAAAAACAAGGACGTGACAAGATACACCTTCCGCATCAAAAACTATGAAGGCTACGACGGAACGGTATATGCCAACGTCTTGGTATTGAGAAATCGCGTCATCGGGGGAGATATCTGCTCCGCGGATGCTACGGGCTTTGTGCACGGCTTTGAAAAAAAGTAATCACGGACTGAGACGGTCGCATCCCCGTGATCACGATCAAAAAAGGGGCTGTCTCAAATCGACGATTTGAGACAGCCCCTCGCGCGAAAAAGGCGACTGTAGGCTTTTTTGCGCCGTAAACAAGAGATGAACGGCTCGTTTTTTTATTCCTACCATATACGCAAAATCACAAATCACCACGAAAAAGCCGAAATTCCTTGAAAAATCGGGGCTTTTTCGCTATTATTGAAAACGGCAGAAAAGAAGAAACTGTAATTTGCGGTTAATTTTCGGCAAATCTGTGCAAACTTTATGTTTGAAAGTGGTCTGTCCTACATTTTGGGACAGACCACCTTCGGAAGCTGCGATTTCTTCGTTTTTTCGCTCTCGGCGTTTTCTTTGACTACAGCGATGCAATAACTGCATATCGATAGAGAAAGCGGTGAGCCGAAGCCCACCGCCGTTCTTTGTTAGTTCAAAGCGTCTACGTTAATTCGCAGGCTCTTTTTTTGTTGTTGCATAGATTTATTCTTGTGCGTCCGTCACTTCTTGAAGAATAATAGGATACGCCTCGGAGGTCGTGGGATTGGTGTTGAGAACGTAGCGGTACTTGCATTTTACGCTACCCGTTGCGTTGTATTGCTCGATCGCCGCGTTTAATTCTACAATCGCGTCTTCTAATATGCCTATATCAGAAACGGTTGCCGTTTTTTCATTTGTCAATCGCTCTAACACCTTCAAGCCTTCGTCTAACGAATAGACGCATCCGTACAAGCCTACGCCCCGAGACTGTTTTGCAATCACGTTCCCCGACGTTTCTCCTGTCACCGTTCCGAAATCGGCGCAGCCGTACAACTTCCAATTCGCACCGCGGGGTACGATACCACCTGCAATATTCCCCTGTACGCTACCGTAGTTTATACAACCGACAACCGTAGCGTAAGCGCCAACGTTAACCGAATAGCCGCGAACGATTCCAGAAGCGTCACCGTTTTCGCAGGTAATCGAGCCGTAATTCACGCAAGCAAAAATTCGTCCGCTGCCCCAAATATCGAATACGATTCCCGCTGCCGCGTTCCAAGCGAAAAGGGTATTCGCATTGGTACAGTTGAGAACTTCACCGCCGGCAAGTCTACCGACGACGCCGCTGACATAACGGCTTGTTATTTGACCGTCCGCAAAATTAATGTTCTTTATAACGCCACCGTGTAACATCTGCGACACAAAAGCAACGTACGTACTGTTATTCGCGCTCACGTCGATATTCATTGTTAAGCCTCGAATATATTTACCGTTGCCGTCAATTGTACCCGTATAAAGCTTCGTTTCAAGCCCCCAGTTGCTTTCGTTTACGCCGTCCCCGTCAAGGTCAAACAAGAACTCCGACGCGACGGTCGGCATATAGACGTCCGCTTCCAGCACGAGATTCGTGCTCTTGTTAAGCTGTTGAGCGTCGTACCACGCAAGCAAGCCTGCGTAATCGGAAACGTAGTAGGTGCGCGTGGTCTCGTCGTATCTGTAAGGATACGAAGTGCCAACCGTCACGTTGATTTCCAAAATCACGACGTTCTTCACGGGAATGTCATTCGAATAAGAGGGTTGATTCGTATCTCTTTCGACAAATTCACCGCCTTGGTGTTGATACCAAAATTCAAACTTGTACGTTCCCGCCGTATGGAAGGTTACGCTGCGGTAATTATTGAGGAAATGCGAATTGGTGCCGCCCGTATCGTTTTGGTACTCCTCGTAAACGCTCGCAACCGTCACGTCGGGATGCTCCACCGCACTCCGTCCGTTGATGAGGAGATTATAAACCGGAAGCCCGTTAATCGGAGTGCCTTGATAGAACGAGCCGCCCTCGTCCAAGCCCTCGAAAAGCATATAATATTCGGTGTCCAAGCTCAAAACCGTTTCGTAGGTAACGGAAATCTTGCCCAGTCCCAAAAGGTGCGACATTGTAATTACGCTCTCGCCGCCTTCGTTCGGTTGATAAAACGATACGATATCCGTACTGCCGACTACGCGAACGAACATCTTTTCAAATCTTTCACCGTCTTGCGTAGCCGCCCAAACCGCCGTTGCGCCTTCCTTATGCGCGGTAATCAGCCCCGTTTCGTCGACGGTAACGATTTCCGCGTTATCGGACGAGAATACAATCACGTCGTTTTGATTGCTATACGCATTGAAAACTGCGTGCTCCGTAGTTCCTAAACGGATATTCATTTCTTCTGTGCTATCTGTAACGAGTCTATTACGAACGAGCACGTGGAAGTATCTAACGAGATTATTACGTTGAACGGTAATAATCGCTTCGCCTTCCACACTACCCGATTGAACGTAGCCGCCCGAAACGGTAGCAACTTCTTCGTTGGACGAACTCCAATTCCAAACAGCTTCGTCCGCATAACTTGCAATGATTTCATAAGAATC
>JAZSMX010000029.1:0-16220 GCA_045536125.1 Eubacteriales bacterium
ATCTGCCTTGGAAACGCCCCTCTCGTGAGTGAACTGGAAGCACTTTGTAAAGATATACAAAACGTTGAGCTTTCCTTCTCCGAAAAATTCAGAGAAGCTTATATTAAGATATGTTGTTCTAAAAAATGACAGCTACAAGCCGCAGGGGGTGAGTCAAATGCGAAAACGCATTTGTTACTCACCCCCGTCGTTTTTGCTTTGCGGCGAAATGCCGCAATTTTCGCCCGTTGATTGATTATATTTTGAGATTTTTCAAGCGAAAACCGCAAATTCCGCGGCACGCAAAAGCCTACCGTCGGCTTTTGCGCGCGGGGGCTTCGTCAGTGACTCAGCCCCTATTCAAGAACAACGGAAGCCCGTTCCCTTTTTTATGCCGTTTCCTCCACTTGAGACCTTCGCGGCACATCAGGCTTTCATAAAAAGCAAAGCGTCCAAAAGATGATTCCTTTTTAGATTTTATGCTCCGTACGGAGAATCAGCTCCGCTTGCATTTCCTTGGAAAGCTTTACAAAATAGTCACTGTATCCCCCGATGCGTACCACGAGATCACGGTACTCTTCGGGATTTTCTTTGGCTTTTAAAAGCGTCTCCCGATCTGTTACGTTGATCTGGATTTCAAAGCCGCCGCGTGCCATATATGCTTGGATCAAGGCTACCATCGCAGAAAGCGAATCCCTTCCAAGGGCGCTTTTTGAAAACTTCATATTCACGGCAACACCGCCGATCAGATCGCTGTGCTTCCACTTGGTGGAGGAAAGGATCGATGCGGTAGGTCCGAGCCGTTCTCTACCCTGACAGGGGCCTGAACCGTCCCCCAAAGGAAAGCCCGCAACACGTCCGTCGGGAGTTGCTCCCGTCTTACGCCCGAAGAACTCGTGCATCTGCCAGCAAAAAACGCTGGGGATCAGTGCATGACGGAGATTCTCTCCCGTCAATTCACGGCATTTTTTTACGAGGTGGGAAATCAGGCGTTCAAAATATCCGTCCACCGTATCGTCGTTGTTACCGTATTTCGGAAGCTTCTCCAAAAGCTCCGCGCGAAGCGCCTCATGTCCTTCAAAATTGTGTTCAAGAATTTGGAACAGCTCTGTGACGGACATCATTTTTCGGTCGTACACCAAATATTTGAGCGCATAGAGGGAATCGACCAGATTCGCCATCCCCACGAAGCTCGGCATGATCCAGTTGTAACGCGCACCGCCGGCTTCGATATCCGTCCCGTTGGCAAGACAGTCTTTTACAAAGCAGGAAAGAAGCGGCTTGAGTCCGTTTTTGGAACGCGTCTTTCGATATCTCTTCTGCTCCTCGAAATTTTTCTCAATGTGCTCATCCAGAAGCAACAGCAAAGCTTTCAAATGTGCATCGAAGTCATCATATTCTTGCGACATCGTATCCAAAAGGAGCTGCACCATATTGGTGTACGGGCTTGCTACCCACACGTTGGAGGAAGCAATGGGAGTGATCTCTACGCACGTTGAATGAATATACTCCACGGCTTCGCTCGCGGGAACACCCCAGGATACAAGGCCCTGTGCAATCACGTCATCATTGAAAATCGCGGGATGAGAGCAGCCGTGCGAAAGGATCTCACAGGAAAGCGTCAGAAGATGCGACGGAGTGTCCTCCGTATAGCAAAGTCCCACAGCGGGATACACCAATCTGATATCGTCGATTACGCGGAGACACATTTCTGTCAGATCGTTGGCAACAACACGACCGTCGGAATCCTTTCCCCCTACAAGATATCCGGAAGAAAGTCCCGAGGGGACACGGCAATTGATCTGAATTCCAAGGCAATCCAACAGGAGCTGTGCGCGTTCCTTTGTCAGAAGTCCGCTGCCAAGATCTCTCTCGTAATACGGAAGCAAATAGCGGTCGGGACGCCCCAATTGGAATTGCTGAGGACAAAACCGAAAAGGATCTAAGGAAATCGCATAGCTCATAAAATGGACCGATTGCACCGCCTCATAAAAGGAACGCGCGGGATTCATGGGAACGCGCTCACAAACGCGGGAAATCTCCAAAAGCTCACGGGCGCGTTCGGGATTCTCTTCCTGCTCGGACAGCTCCAAAGCCAATGCAGCATAACGCTTTGCATGCTCCGCAACCGCCAACAGACAGCGGCGGCAGCAACGGTAATACGCTGCCGTTTCTTCATCACAGCTTTCCGTATATCCGTCGATCAGTTCGATCACACCGCCAATTCCCTTTGAAAGAAGCAGCTCGTAATCGATCGCCATGTGAGAATCCTGACCGCCGCCTGCCCGATCGCACCGCGCCTTGGCAACGTTTCGATAGGTACTCTCCCACTCGGATTGTTCCATACCGACAAGCGGGGCACCCAGCTTTCCGACGATCAGCTCTCCGACGTCAATCCGCGGAGTCAAATCACAAAAAGCCCTGAAAAATGCTTCGGCATACCGTTCAAACTCTCCCAAGTGAGAATATTCTTCATATGCTTTATAAAATTTATAGTAAAACTCATCCCTGCAATGATTCAATTGCAAAGCATTCTGCCTCAGCTGTTCCATTCTGTTCATGAAAAGCCTCCAAAAAATTCAAATGACAGAAAGAAGATCGGAAATTCGTTCCACCGTTGCGTCCGCACACTCCGAAAGACGCTCGCGGCTTTTTTCATTACTTGCAAGAGCAATCGCAAAAATTCCCGCGTTGCGCGCAAACTTCACATCGGTCACCGTATCCCCCACCATCACCACGTGCGAAGGATCAAGCCCGAAACGGTTGCAAAAATCCTTGGCACAGTACGGATTCGGCTTTTGTGGAGTGTTACCGTCATCGGTGTAGACCGCATCAAACAATTCTGCAATGCCAAGCTCCGTAAGACATCTTTGGGTGATCCCCGGACGGTCTGTGGTCACAATCGCCAAACGTTTTCCGCGCGATTTGAGTTCTTTTAAGGCTTCCAAAAGCTTCGGATCGGTCGGCTTGATCCCCCCTGCGTCCGCACTTTCGTGATACGCTTCAAGTACAAGCCCTTCCACTTCTTCAAGGGAAGCGGTACAACCGTGTTTTTTCAGGATGCTATAGAGGACCTCGCCCATTTCTTCGTAAGTTCCCTTGCAAAGAACCCCGTCAAGATCCGTTACACCGTCACGAATCCCGAGAGCCTCCGTCATCTCTTCCATTGGAAAATCCTCCACGGAAACACGCAAAAGAAGCTTTTTGAGTGCCGCGACAGTCACAAATACCCAATACGTATCAAAATCAAGCAAGGTTCCGTCCTTATCGAAAATGATCCCATCCGCATTCATCATTTTACCTCATTTTTATTTCGTTTTCAACGCAAAAATTCATCTCTGATCGCCTCGGTATTTTCTTCCGAATATTCAAGCTCCTCAGAAAGAATCCGTGCAAAGGATGCCACATCCTCGGCACTGCAATGCGTTTGCTCCGTGATCATGGAAGAAAGCAGCCGCTCCAATACAAACGCAAGTCCTAAGGATGCGCGAAATCCGTCCATATCACAAGCACTTGAGCAATGTCGGAAAATAAAATAAGCGAGCGCTCTTTCAAGCAATCCGTCATGCGCGCAAAATGTCCCCACCTCGGAAGAATAGCATTGAAACAGTGCGCGGTGCTCTTCCTCCAGATATTCAAGGGAGGCAAGCACCGCTCTCCAATCGGCGTCGGTGCGTTCCTTGGGGAAAATCTCATACAAGACATACAGCCGCTTCAAACGCTCGGCATAGGAAGGTGTCGGAGCGGAAAGAATTTCATAGATCTTTTTTCTGTGGGCGCACGCATCAAAGGACATGGGCTCAGCCTCTCGCTCTATCTCTCCCACCTTATAAAAATCCCAATAATTCGCGTGGGAAAGAACAAGGCGGCACGCCTCCTCGCAAGCGATTCCGAGTCCCACCTCCATTCCACGGGAGGTCACGTGGTAAAACCTCGGATGCTCTCTGCAGATATCACACAAATAATCCTCACCAAGCGTCAGAATGATCCTGCAAAGCCCGCGCTCATCAAGGTGGGGGCAGCGATCCCCCTGTAAAAGTTTGAAATGAGGGCACTCCTCACTGTCGATGCTTTGAAGAATCGGCTTTCCGACTTCGGAGGGAAGGTGACGGTATACATCCAACGTATCCTCATCCACGTCGATTTCCCAACCGATACAGCAGCTGTGCCGACACCGATCGGCGATACAGACAAACTCTTGATAATAGCTCGGTGCAAAAAGCTCCACGTGCTTCCCTCCTCGGTGTCATTTTCAAATCGGTATCAAATAGTGCCTTCCGACCGTTGAATCGCCTCAACGGTATATTCCGCATTGAAGCGCACCTGATCCATATATTTATCAAACATTCCAACGAGGACACCGTCCCCCGGTTTCATCGAAGTGAACGCCTCAACAAACGCGGCCTTGACCTCCTCCTGGCTCGCGCATCTGCGCCCTGCCCCTAAAATTTTAAGAGCTACCGTGGGGGCGGAAAGAGAGCGGATGACCTCGTACATTTTCGGCACGTCGGATACGTCAAAGCGCTCCCCGGGTGCCGTTTCTCCGTGCTTGGGATCGGGCAAAAAAAGATTGAAAACCGATGCCATGTAATAATCCGGATGCAGATGATGCTCCTCCGCATATGCCAACACCTCGGGAAAATGCGAGCAAATACCGACGGGCAATTGCTTACGTCTCATTTTTTCAAGAAGCTCCGAAAGAAGCTCCAAACGTCCTTCCAGATACAGAGCATCCGAAAGCTCTCCGTGAATGCAGATTGCCGACGGCTCATATTTCATCAGTTCGTCAAGCTCATCATCAAAGGTTGAAAAATCCTTCCCCGTCTGTGCAAGCCATTGCAATTTGCCGCCATGATCACGGTATTTTTTCAGAACACCCATCATCGGCATGCTTCCGCGCGATTGCACGGCATTGATCCCAACCTCCTCACAATGCCGCAGCATCTCAAAGACACGGTCCTCCGAAAAATGCGCCCGCATATCCGCGTCGGTTGTTTTGTCAAGATGGGATTTTCCCGTAAACGGATTGCTTCCCACGATCAGGCGCGAAACCTCAAGATCGCCTATTTTCATTGTCGGCAGCATGACTGTCCCTCCCGAAATCATCTGTTTTGTTTTTGTTTATTGTATCATATCCCATGCGACAAGTCAAGAGAATCGCATCGAAAAGCCATGCTTCACGCAATCTAAATCATACAAATTCAAAGCGCGGGAACGTCGCAATGCTCTTTGCATTTGAGCGACACTCCCGCGCTTGAATTTTACACAAAACCGTATCAATCAGTCTTGTACCTTTTTAGTGAAAAACTTTTTTTGGCAAAACAGCACGATTCCCTTCATCAAAATATTGATCGCCAAAATCAACAGGGATACGACTGCAGCACACTCAATTGCCATGTGCGCTTCAAATTGATTGATCATCAACGAAATAGGCTTGGTCGCCGTGTTCGTGAGAATCGAAACCGCAGAAATCGTCATCATACAGTTGACAAAGAAATATGCGAACATCTCAATGATCGTTGAGCAGCTCTGCGGCAAAATCACATCCTTGATAATGCGCCATCTGCGTACACCGATCGTCTCGCCGACGTTTTCAAGATTTTCGTTCATCTTGCTCATTGAGTTATACATCATGAGATAGGGCGACGCAAAGAAGTGCATGGTATTCACCAAAATAAGAATGGCAAGCGTTCCGTAAATAGCAGTCTTATGGAAGGTCAAGGAATACGAAAGGCCAAGCACCATTCCGGGAATTGCCAATGAGGTGATCGACATCAAATGCAAAAATCTTGAGGTCTTTGAAGAAACGCGCGCTGTGAAATAAGCAGTAATAAACGCGATGATCACGCCGAGAATCGACGTACAAAGCGCAATCACGAGAGAGTTGATCAGATATTCCGTCCCTCCAAGCTCAAACGTTCTTACAAAGTTATCGAAGGTAACGGTAAGATCGCGAGGATACTTTTTCACAATCGCAAGGAACAAAAAGGACGCTGCAAACACAAGAGAGGCAAGAGCTACCGCACCGCTGAACAAATATGCCACCGTATCGCGGATTTTGTCCTTCTTATTCAACAAGGGCTTGGGAACGAAGCTTTGGTTTCCTTTGGATTTGCTCAGAAGGTCAAACAGGAACGCAATCAGCGCAGGAATCAGCAGGAACAAACCGATGACAGATCCGGAAGAAAAGTCAAGGCTACCCGTGATATTTTCGTAAAGCAAAACGGGCATGGTTTTGAATTTACCGCCCAAAACCAACGGAACACCGTAGTCGGTCACGATCATCGTGAAGGTTGCGAAAACCGCAGAAATCAAAGGTCTTTTCAGATAAGGAACGGTAATCGCCAGCGCCTTTCTCATTTTCGAGAATCCCAGCACCTCTGCCGCTTCGTAGGGAGCACCGTCCTCATATTTCAGCACGTCGTTCAGCATCAAAAAGGCAACGGGAAAAGCATAAATCACCGAGCCTGCGACAACGCCCCAAAAGCCGTAGATCGATCCGTCCAACGAAAAAAGTCTTGTCAGGACACCGTTGGTACCGAACAGGATCACCATACCCCATCCGATGGATATGGACGGAATCAGCATGGGAAGACAAAAAATGATGGAAAAAGCGCTTTTGAAGCGAATATTCGTTCTTTGCAGAGAAACAGCCAGAAGCAGTGCCATCACCACGGAAATCACCGTAGCCGTCACACCGACAAGCAATGTGTTGACCGTTGAGGTAAGAAACATCTCGGAGGCTACAACCTTTACCAACGTATCCTTGTCGATGAAAAGCAACATTCTTGCCAACGGCAAAATGCACAGCAGAATGAAGATCACCGCCATCAACAGCTTTACAAGCTCAAGACGCCACCCGCGCTTTCTTTTAGCAAGGGCTGTCATACGTCGGCACCTCCGTCTATATTCGCATATTTCGCCAAAGAATCAATCTTCTGACGAAGATTGTCTATCACGAAGCTCTTGACATAGTCGTTTGCAGGATGCTTGATAATGTTTTCGGGAGTATCGATCTGAGAAAGTCTCGATTCCTCCATGACCATGATCCGATCGGAGAGCGCAAACGCTTCCTCCTGGTCATGCGTAATATAGATCATCGTCGTTCCGAATTCTTTCTGGATTTTTTTCAACTCCTTGCGGAGAGACAAGCGCGTTGCCACGTCCAGCGCAGACATCGGTTCGTCAAAAAGGATAATATCGGGATTGAGCACAAGCGTCCTTGCAATCGCAACTCTTTGCTGCTGACCGCCCGAAAGCTCATACGGCTTTTTGTTGATAAACTTTCCAAGTCCCACACGTTCAAGAGCATCCTTTGCCTTTTCCGTAGAGCCTTCTCTGGTCTCCTTGTTGATCTTAAGCGCGTAACGGACATTCTCAAGAACACTCATGTTCTCAAAAAGTGCATAATTCTGGAAAACAATTCCCATCCCACGCTTCGATGCGGGTGCGTGAGTAATATCCACGCCGTCCTTTGTAATCGTACCCGAATCGGAAGAAAGCAAACCGATCAGAATGCGGAGCATCGTCGTTTTTCCGCAGCCGGAGGGACCGAGAATGGAAAGAAACTCACCTCTGTTTATTTCAAAGCTTACGTCGTCAAGAGCTGTCTGCGCGCCAAAATACTTGCAAACGTGCTCAATGTTTAAAATCTTATCTTCCATAACAGCAATCGCTCTCCGTCTTGATCAATATTTCCATTTGGAAAGAAGGTTTTCCTTCTCCGCAATGGTATCGTTGCTCATATCCGAGTAACGGATGTCCGTGGGATAATTCTCAACCGTAGGAGCGTAATCCTTGAAAATCTTCTCGGGGAAATACTTGTCGTTGGTCGTCTTGGTATACTCATTTACGATAAAATCGAATACGTCCTTAACTGCCTCCTTCTCCTGCTTTCCATCAACCATTGCGCTGCCGTAAAGAGAATAAGGGGCACCCTCCTCGAAGAACAGGATATCAAAAGCAACACCGTCATTGATCTTGGTCACCGCCTGGGAGATCATGCCAAGACCGATCACAGCCTCTTTATTGAAGAGTGCATTGACAGGACCTGAGCCGGAGGAAGTATACTGATAAATGTTTTCATTCAGCTTGTCGAAATACTCAAATGCTTTTTCCTCACCCCATTCGTTCACAAGGCTTTTAAGGAACATATAGCCTGTTCCGGAGGACTTCGGAGAAGGCATGCAGATCAATCCCTTGTATTCGGGCTTGAGCAAATCCTCATAGCTCTTGGGAGCTTCGATGCCCTTTTCCTCCAGTGCAGCCGTATCCACAATGATACCGCCACCGTTACGCACATCTACAACGAAATCGTCAGAAACGTTGACATCCTCCATATAAGCGGAGAGATCATACTCGGAAACATCTGCCAATACGTTTGCCTCGGAAAGCTGATAGAGATATCCGTACTCAAGGCTCCAGATAATATCGCACTCACTTCCCGTACCTTCGGTTTTGATCTTCGCACCGATCGTACCGGTATTCATATACTCAACCTTTACCGTATATTCGGGAAACTTTTCAGCGACAGCTGCCTTAAAGTCATCGATTCTGTAATCTTCCGTACTCGTGTAAACAATTACCGTGTTCTCATCATTCGAAGCGCTGCAGGAAGCAAATACTGCCACCAGCATACAAACACAAAGAGTCAGAGAGAGAAGCTTCATCATTTTTTTCATCGTTTAATCTCCTTTACTGTTTCATCGTTTACCGTTTATTATATGTCATACGTCTTGTCGATCTTCTTGAGTTCTTTGAAAGTGTCAATTTCAACAATATCATCCTCACGGCATTCTCTTACGGCAATCTTATACTCGCCCGAGAAGCAGCGGAAGGGAACCTGATCCCAGTACAGCTCTTTTCCTCCGGGCAAGGAAAAAGCCTCCTTGATGTGCTCGGAAAGCTTACTTCCGTCAACCTTATTCCAGTAAGAAATACCGACCTCCTGATAGCAGTCAAGACCTCCGACCTTCTGCTCCGTGATCACACCGTCCTTCACCGTGAAGCACCAGTCGTCCGATCTCTCCTTCTTAATGCCGAGAACGTTGGACATATAATGATACTTTTTGATAATATTGGGGTTCGACAAAAGCAGGTCGGATTCAAGAACGTATGCATTCTGAAGCAAATATCTCACGCAAAGTGCGGAGGAAATATTGTTTGCCTCATTGTACATCGGATTCTCAATAAACTTAATCTGAGGATATTTGTAAAGAAGCTGATCAAATTGCTCACCGAGATATCCGCGAACGATCACAATCTCCTCAATGCCTGCAGCAACTACGGCATCCAACAACGTATCAATGATTCTCTTACCGTGGACACGCACCAAGGGCTTAGGCGTATTGAAGGTGATGGGAACGAGACGCGAGCCGAAGCCTGCGGCAATGAAGATGGCTCTCTTTGCACGGTAGGGCTCCAAAGCGTCAATCCCCGCGGCAGTCACCGTACCGCTCTTGATATATCCGAGCTCGGTCAGCTCCTTCACGGTCTTATTGATCGTTCCGAGAGAATAGCTTGTAGCATTTTCAAGGTCTCTTTGCGTCATGGGGGCATCTGCGGTGGCAAGTGCCTCGAGAATGTCAAATTGCTTTCTTGTCAGTTCCATATCTTTTTCCTTTCGTTTGTTCATTTCTTCGTCTTGTCTTTTTAAAATTGCAACAAAAAAACCGTCTTTTACCCGTTTTTGGAAACACAAAATGGTCTGTGTTCATTTCTACAGACCTGAAAGCGGGGTATAAAAACAATTGAACGGCGAAAAAAGCCATCAAACAACATCGTATATTATATCATTTATGACGTAAAATGTCAATCCCCGAAACAGATACATTTTTTACAATCTTTTATCCCCATCAAACGACTCATTTATACACTTTTTTCACAAATTGACACACGCGGCGCGTTTTTGAACAAAATAAGAGTAAAAAAAGAACCGTAGCCGATATCATTCCGACTACGGTTTTTTGTGTTCATTGCACAGATTTTGACATCCTCATCCCCTCATCGGTCCAAAAGGGATGCGTCTCCGATGAATTCATCAATATCGATCACCTTGCCCGTTTTGATGGATTCGTTTGCCGCCGCACCGATGAGAATGGAATATGCGCCGTCAATAGCATCCGCTTTCTGATGAGCAAATTGGGGCTCATCTCCAAGGAAAAGCACGCGTCTGAACGCATCATCCGCACCTCCGTGATCCCCCGGCAAAGGAGGCAACTGATCGATCACCGTGATATTTTCATCCGCGCAACCGGGCTTGATGATTCGGATATAATCGGGATGCTCATTGCTTCTGACACCGCCATCGGCGAAGAACTGCACCTCCATTCGCGCATCCGAACCGTTGATAAACATCTTAAACCCTTCGTACATAGCTGCGGAGGATTCACTGTACGTCATGAGCGTGCCGTTTGTGTATTCAACGATCAATGCCATGGTATCGTAGGTATCGATCGCCTCATCGTAAACACAGCGGTCGATCAGATATCCGTCATATGCCTCGTTCTTGACGTACATTTCTTTGTCAAACTCTGAGATCTCATGATAATATTTGCATTTTTGCGTATGCTCGCAATTCATGCATCTCCCGGCACGGAACGCTCCGTTTTTACCGTATTCGCGAAGCTTACCGAAGGCGGAAACGTGCTTGGGGCGTCCACCGATCAACCAGTTTACCATATCGAAATGGTGCGTTGCCTTGGTAAGGAGCAATCCACCGGACTTTTCCATATAGGCATTCCAACGGCGGTAATAGGACGCGCCGTGACCCCCATGCCCCTCGGAATAATCCTTGGTGAGAGTCCATTCAAGGTTTACGTTATAGATTTGCCCCAGGACACCCGAATCCACGATCTCCTTGAGCCGGAGTATCACGTTATCGTAACGCATATTGAAGCAAACACCGATTTTCCGATCATTTCTTTTTTCCGCTTCAAGGATCGCACGGCATTGCTCCGCACTGATGCACATTGGCTTTTCGGCAAAAACGTCGTATCCCAGATCAAGTCCGCGCACAATATATTCGGCGTGGGCATAATCCGCCGTCGTAACGATCAGGCAGTCCGGCCTGAGCTCCTCAAGCATTCTGTCAAAATCATCGTAGAAAGGAACACCGAGTGCATCCCCCACGTATTTTGCGCGTCCCAAATTGGTATCGAAAACACCTGCCAATTCACTTTTTTGTAAAATAGCATCCTTATCCGCGGCATCTTCTCCGTACCCAAACAGCACTCTTGTATTAAAATCCTCGGGCAGATCTGCCAAGGGGCGTCCGTAGGATAAGAATCCTCTGGTAGATGCACCGACTACTACAAACCGCTTTTTCACTGTGGTTCTCCTCTCTTCTTTTTATTTGCAATCGCACAAAGCGATCACCTCTCGCAACCGTATTCACAAAGAAAGGATCATACGTCCTTTCTTTGCGCCCCCGTCGCACTTCCCTCATACTCATCCAGAAACCATTCTGCCGCCGTTGAAATATGCAAGGCAACAGACGCACCGTCAAACATGAAGCGCATCGACATGCTGCCAAAATAATCGTCGATCACATACGTACAGATCAACAGCTCGTTTTCCGACTCCCACACGCCCGTATTCAAGCAGCGGTAAGGACGGTTGGCAGGCTTGCCCATCTGCTCACCGTAATAGTGTGTTTCGGGCAATACCGTATCTGCATACCTTCCAAAGCAAAACGGGAATCTCTTTGTGCCGCGTGACGTTTCAAGGGTCAGAAGCCCGAATGCTCCATTGACATCGATCTGAAATTGGGACATATGCATCGGGTTTTCATCAAGCAGATAGCATTTCCCAAAAACGGCATCCCCTACCCCTGAGGTGACCTCTCCCGCGGGAACGTTCATCTCCAATGCGCCAAGGAGAGCCGTCAGGCGTGCGTAGCCTCTTTCATCATACTCCGCTTTCCCGTCGGTAAGGCGGCAAACAATGCTTTCAAAGAACAGATCAATAAAGTAAGCATACCGCTCGCCCTCATCCTGCAGATCGCCCGTACACACGAAAACGAGATCCTTCTGCGGCACGATCACCGCAAGCTGTCCCCCCATGCCGACGAATGCAAACGCACCGTCGCGTACACGCCATATCTGATAGCCGTAGCCATGCCCGAAGCAAGCATCCCGCTCACCCATATTGCTGTTATCGATCTGAAAGGAGGTTGCCGCGTTTACATAGTCCTCACTCAGATACCGCTTCCCATTGACAACACCGCCGTGTGCAAAAAGCTGTGTAAACCGCGCAAGGTCTCTTGTGGTACACTCCACTCCGGAGCCTCCCCATGCATGTCCCTCGGGAGATTTCACGCACCATGCATCCTCCGAAAAGCCAAGCTCGCGCAAGGCTTTATCCTTCAAATATTCAAGAAACGTTTTCCCCGTCAGACGCTCCACCAACGCGCACATCGTGTGCGTCGCGGAGGTATCGTAACGAAATTCCGAGCCTGCGGGATGATCGGGCTCCTGATGCGGATGAAAAAAGACGCGAATCCAGTCATCGTCCTCCCGTCCGTATGCATTGCCCTCATGACAGGTTGCCATCATCAGCATATCGCGGACGGTCATTTCGCAGATCAGCGGATGCACGTTGCCGTCATCCTGCTCCGGAAAATATTTGAGTATGCGATCATTGATATCGAGCTTTCCCTCATCCGACAGCATTCCGATGGCGGCGGAGACAAATGATTTGGACACAGAATACATCCGATGCAGCCAATCGGGGTGGAAGGGCTTGAAATACCCCTCCGCGAATACGGACGTACCGCGCATCATCAGAAAGCTGTGCTGTACCTTTCTGTCACGGTTGATGGTATTTACGTAGTCCTCTACCCATTGCGGCAGGACACCGACATCCTCGGGGCGACAATACGTCAGAACATCACTCATTGCGTTTTCTCCCTTTGCATTTATGCAAGAATCCCCGACGCACTGTCCGCGTCAAGATACAGAATGAAATCCGGATGCTCCTTGAGCAACGTTGCGGGAACAAGATTGGTTGTTTCACTTGTGCGTAACGTCTTTCTGACAGCCTCCGCTTTGACACTGTACGGTACGCAGGAAACGATTCTTTCACACTGCATGATCTGATACGGCGTCATGGAGACCGCCTGCTTGGGTACGTCGTCTACGGTTGCGAACCAGCCCTCTCCCATCTGCTGACGCTTACATGCATCGTCCAGATTGACAATGATATAAGCCTCCTTCGTTTCAAAATCAGCAGGCGGATCGTTGAAGGCGATGTGTCCGTTTTCACCGATGCCGATCAACCCGATGTCGATCGGAGCGCGGCGCAGCTCTGCCGTCAAAGCCGCAATCCCCGCTTCTGTTCCGTCTACAAAATGAACAGCCTTGAGCGGTGCCACCTTATCTACAAATCGCTCCTGCAAATATTTGCGGAAGCTCGCAGGGTGCGTCTTCGGCAGATCCACGTATTCATCCAGATGGAACATTTCCACCTTGTCCCATGCAATACCGCTCACCTTTGTCAAAGCCTCCAACGTATCGAACTGTGACGCTCCGGTAGACAGCACGATGCGCGCGCTTCCCTTCTCTGCAATCACCTCACGCAGAATTCCTGCCACGTGCTTTGCCGCACTTTCGCCGAGCGCATAACGATCCTTTGCAATTCTGATTTCCATAATAACTCCTTACACACTGTCATTCGATCATCGGCTCTGCAAGCCCGATCATCGATTCCATTATACTTGATACGGTTTATCCTGTCAAGATGATATATTGGTTTTTTGTTCTCATAAATTTGGTCATTTACACAAGCCAAGACCCAATAATTGAGATATTTTTGCAAATATTCAACCTTTTCGATTGCGTTTATTTATGCTATAATATTCGTAGGTTGATAAGGAGATAGGCACATGAAAGTTCCATATAATACATCAGTCCCCAGAAAAAGGCAGCCCGTCTATCAATGCCCCGTCACAGGTGTCGTTCCCTTTCGCGTATCATGCAAATCGCACAGCTCGTTCGGTGATCATTGGCACAGCGAAATCGAGATTTTTTATCTGATGCCCGGAAGCGCTTCGATCACCGTTTTCATTGAAGAGATCCCCTATGCTCTCTCCGAACGGGATATGCTGATCGTGCCAAGCACGGCGGTCCACCGCATCGAGGCTTCGGATCAGCAAAATCGCGTCCTTCGCATCGACATCGGGTATCCCTTGCTCGGCGACAATTTCAGGGCATTGACGCAGATCCGTTTTCTGAATCTGCACTATTCCCTTTCAAAAGAGAACGATCAAAAAATCAGCGCCCTGGAAGAGATCTTTCACTCCGTCTGCAAAGAAAAATTAGCGCTGAGTGAAGCGCACCAGGAAAACAATGACTTTGACACCGTGATCAGCCGCATGCGCGTATCGGCATATCTCAACCAGATCGCCGCGTTATTGCTGGAAGCGATACCGTCGATCCCGCTGTCCGTCGCAGAAGCACAAAAGCATCATTCCGCTCAGGCGGTTCAATCCATCATTTTCTATCTGCAGGGCCATTATCACGAGCCGATCACGCTCGATCAAGCGGCAATCATGGCAAACTATGAAAAAACACATTTCTGTCAGCTCTTCAAGACGGTAACGGGACTTACGTTCCATCAGTATCTTACAAAGCTCCGTCTGGAAAAAGCGCTCCCTCTCTTGCGCGATACCGCGTTACCGATCTCCTCCATCGCACAATCGGTAGGCATATCAAATCTGAAAACCTTTTCACGTCTGATGAAGCAGAATTTCGATATGTCAGCCAAGGAGATACGAAGCCAAAAAGAAAATCCGGACTTGATTCCTTTTGAAAAAAACCAATGATAGGAGACTCTCATGACAATTATCAAGAACGCACGAATCATTCACGGCTCTGACGTTACGCACGGATGTATCGCTTATGAAAACGGGATCATCTCGAAGATTCCGCAAAAGACCGATGAGAACGATACCGTCATCGATGCACAGGGGGCATACCTGTCGGCAGGATTTATCGATCTGCACACCCACGGTGGAAACGGTCATGATTTCATGGACGGCACGGTGGAGGCATTTCTCGGAGCTGCCGAATTGCATGCCAAGCACGGTACTACCACACTGCTCCCCACCGCAACCTCCGGAACGTACGAGGAAACCTGCGCAATGTTTGATATTTTGACAAAAGCGCAAGCGGAAAATTTGTACGGTGCCGATATGCCGGGACTCCATCTTGAAGGACCTTATTTTTCTCCCGCCCAGGCAGGAGCGCAGGATCCGCGTTATCTGAAAGTCCCGACGCCCGATGAATATCTGCCGATCCTCAATTCCACCGATAAAATTCTGCGCTGGTCTGCCGCGTGCGAATTGGAAGGAGCGTTTGAGTTTGCAAGAGCTTGCCGCGATCACGGCGTTTTGTGTGCCGTCGGGCATTCCGATGCAACGCTTGAAACGGTGGAGGAAGCCATCAAGCACGGTTTTACCCATCTGACGCACTTTTACTCCGGAATGAGTACCGTTCACCGCGTCAACGCATACCGCGTCTGCGGTGTCGTCGAAGCGGGATACCTGCATGACGATCTGACCGTCGAAATCATTGCGGACGGCTGTCATTTGCCGAAGGGATTGTTACAAATGATATACCGCTTCATCGGCCCTGACAGAATATGTCTTGTGACCGATTCTATGCGCGGTGCGGGACTTCCCGACGGCTCGGAAAGTATTCTCGGCAGTCTGACAAACGGTCAAACGGTGATCATCGAGGACGGGGTTGCCAAAATGCCCGATCGCAAATCGTTTGCGGGAAGCGTCGCCACCGCGGACCGTCTTCTCAAAACGATGGTGAACGTTGCCGAAGTACCGCTTTTGGATGCGGTAAAAATGCTGACCGAAACGCCCGCAAGGATTCAGGGATTATCGGATCGCGGAGCATTGGACGTCGGCAAGCGCGCGGATCTCGTTCTGTTTGATGACGATTTCACAATTCTTCAAACCGTCGTAGGCGGAAGAACGGTTTATGCAAAGCGGTAAGCTCCGATATTTTGAATAAAACGGGCTGATTCATTTAGCGCAGAACAAAAACGCACGGAATAGAAAAACAAGAAAATAAGACTTGTTTCTTTCACCGAAAGGGGCTGTCCTGAAAACCAACAATAGCCACAAACAAAAAAGAGCATAACAAAAAAGCAAGCCTCGAAATAGAGCTTGCCGATCGTGTTATGCAAAAAAAGCAATCAAGAAAGCGAAACCGAAAATCCTAACTTTTCGA
>JAZSMX010000095.1:0-15096 GCA_045536125.1 Eubacteriales bacterium
GGAGCATTCGTCACAATCGTGATCCGAATCCTTATCCTCACAGGTGGTCAGCGTTGCGCCACAATGGTCACATGTGTGGTTTCCATCGTTGTCGCTGTCCGCGTGGGTGCCGAAGTACGCGGAGCATTCGTCACAATCGTGATCCGAATCCTCATCCTTACAACTTGTCATCACCTCTCCGCAATGGTCACATGTGTGGTTTCCGTCGTTGTCACTGTCCGCGTGTATGGCGAAGCTTGCGGAGCATTCGTCACATTTGTGATCCTTGTCTTCATCCGCGCAATCGCTTGCTTTTTGGTTGCAATATTCGCAAAGATGGTCTCCGTCATCCAAAGCGTCCGCATGCGTACCAACGTACGCACCGCACTCGTCACAGTCGTGATCCGAATCCTTATCCTCACAGGTGGTCAGCGTTGCGCCACAATGGTCGCAAGCGTGGTTCCCGTCGTTTGCGCTGTCCGCGTGTGTGCCGAAGTACGCGGAGCATTCGTCGCAAACGTGGTTCAGATCCCCGTCCGAGCATACCGTCAGCGCTTCTCCGCAATGGTCGCAGGTGTGGTTTCCGTCACCCGCCGTATCTGCATGCGTGCCGACGTCCTTGTCACACTCGTCACATTTGTGGTTTCTGTCCGTATCCGCACAGTCGTTCAGAAGCTCTCCGCAGTGGTCGCAAGCATGGTCAGCGTCGCCCACCGTATCCGCATGTGCGCCAAAGCTCGCACCGCAATCGTCACAGACGTGATCGAAATCGGTGTCGGAGCAAACCGTGAGCGTTGCTCCGCAATAATTGCAGATATGGTCACCGTCTCCCTCACCGTCCTTGTGCTCCTCCAGCGTCTCCATGCATACGTCACAGGCGTGGTCCTTGTTCGCGTCTGTATGATCACACACGTATCCGCACTTCGAGCAAGCGGCACCTGCCCACACGTGTGCCTCCTCCGATACGGCAATCGCATCGCAGCAAGCATACGTTTTCTTATGTACGGTTTCATTTTGAGTCCAAATCGCATCGTCCGCATGATGATCGGCATCATAATCCCCGTAAGGGATTCCGCAAAGCGTGCAAATTGCCAGATCCCGACAGGTTGCCTCTCCACCCGTGTGGGCGCAGACAGTGTTCCCATCTTCGACGTTGCCATTGTTCCACTGCTCTTCACCGTGTACTTCGTCGAGGTCTGACGAAGAGCCGCCTCCGCAAGACGAAAAAACGCCTACCACGGTAAAAAGAGCCAACAAAAGCGCTAACATCCGTTTCAAAACAAAATCCTCCAACGTTCTAAAGATTTAAGCAAGAAGCCAAGGGAATTGTATCAACCGCATAAAAACCGGAGGTATCCCCGGAGGAATACGTGCATTTATTTTTTGAGCTCCAGTGTTCGTTCGTAAGCCGCGGTCACCGCGTCCATACAGGATGCGCGGAACGCGCCTGCCTCCAATGCGTGAACACCCGCAATGGTGGTACCTCCGGGGCTGCATACCGCATCCTTCAATTCTCCCGAATGACAGCCGCTCTCCAGCAAGAGCTTTGCCGCACCGAGAAGCGTTTGCGCCGCGTAAAGAGTCGCCTTGTCTCGACCGAGGCCGCATTCCACGGCACCGTCCGCCAGCCCCTCCGCAAACAGATATACGAACGCAGGGCCACATCCCGACAGAGCGCTTGCCGCATCAATCTTATCCTCTGCGATGGCATCCAGCCTGCCCGCTGCCCGCATTGCCGAAAGGAAGACGGAAATGTCCTCCTTCAAAACGTGTTCGTTGCATGCGTAAAGCACCATTCCCTCTCCCACCGAAACGGGTGTGTTGGGCATGATGCGGATGATGGGCAGAGGGGAATCGGCATACGCCCCGATCGCGGCAAGGGAGATCCCCGCCGCCATGCTGATCAGCACCGTCCGTTCCGCTTTTTCCCTAAGCATGGGAGAAAGCGTGGAAAAAAGCGCCTCCATCCCTTGGGGCTTCACTCCAAGGAAAATGTATTCGGATTCTCTGACAAGCTCGCAAAGTGTCACCGCGTCGCCCCCCGTCAGAGAAGAAAGTGCCTCTGCCTTCTTTGCGTCGGCATCGCAAAACGCAAGCCTTTTTCCTTCTACGCTGCGTGCCACGGCGCGTGCGATCGCGCCGCCCATGTTTCCGCAACCGATAAAACCAAACTGATATTTCATATTCTTTTCCTCCCTCAACGGATCTGTCCGTTTCCTTTGATCACGTATTTATAGGTGGTCAATTCACAAAGCCCCATCGGTCCCCTTGCGTGCAGCTTCTGCGTGGAGATCCCGATCTCACACCCCAGTCCAAACTCACCGCCGTCCGTAAAGCGCGTGGAGGCATTGACGTAAACCGCCGCACTGTCCACCGCCCGTGTGAAGAGCTCTGCCGACTCGGCGTTTTCCGTGATGATCGCTTCGCTGTGATGCGTGGAATGCGCGGCAATGTGGGAAATCGCCTCATGCACGTCGGAGACAACCTTCACCGCCAGAATATAGTCAAGAAACTCGGTGTCAAAGTCCGCATCCGTCGCGGGGGTTGCTTCAATGATTCGTCCCGCCTCCGCATCCGCGCGAAGCTCGACGGGAATGAGACCGTTGGCAACGCGCGCGTCCGTGAGACGTTGCTTCAGCATCGGCAAAAATTCCTCCGCTACCTCCTTGTCAACCAACAGCACCTCCTCGGCATTGCAAACGGAGGGGCGGCTTGTCTTTGCGTTTTCGATGACGTTCAATGCCATCGAAAGATCGGCATCCCGATCCACGTAGACGTGGCAGATGCCGGTTCCCGTCTGAATACAGGGAACGCGCGCGTTTTCGACGCATGCGCGGATCAAGCCCGCACCGCCGCGAGGGATCAGAAGATCGACGTAGTCCACCGCCCTCATCAATTCGTTCGCTCCCTCGCGCGTCGTGTCCTCCAGCATGTTCACCAGTGTGACGGGGAGTCCGCATGCCGCAAGTCCTTGGCGGAGTGCTCGGACGATCGCCATAGAGGAACGGTACGCCTCCTTTCCGCCACGCAGCACGCAAACGTTTCCGCTTTTGAGAGAAAGTGCTGCCGCATCGGAGGTCACGTTGGGACGACTTTCGTAAATGATCGCAACCACTCCCATGGGAACGCGCGTTTTCGTCACGCAGATTCCGTTCGGTCTCGTAAAGCTCTCCACAACGGTTCCTACGGGATCGGGGAGCGCGACCACGTCACGGATACCGTCCGCCATGGCGCGAATCCGCTTCTCATCCAGGCGAAGTCGGTCGATCATCACCTCGCTCACGCTTGTGCGTGCCGCCTCGATGTCCTCTTCGTTCGCAAGCAGGATTTCCTCCCTCGCCCCCTCCAGGGCATCCGCCATGGCAAGCAGTGCTTCGTTCTTCTTTCCCTCCGAGAGCATCGCAAGATGGGAGGTTGCCGCCTTTGCCGCTTGTAATATTTCAAGTGTCGTCATGCATTGACTCCTTTTTTCGAAAATAAAGTACCTACGCTTTTTCCGTCGAACAAATCGTATAGAAGAGACGGATCGGAACCGTTCAGAATCACCATCTCGCATCCCGATTCCATACAGATGCTTGCCGCGTGAAGCTTGGTTTTCATGCCTCCCGTTCCAAGGCTCGATCCCTCGTCGCCGCCCAAGGAAAGGATCTCATCGGTCATTTCCTCCACGCGCCCGATCAGCTCGGCATCGGAAAAGCGGTGAGGATCCTTCGTATAAAGACCGTCGATGTCCGAAAGCAGCACCAAGCGATCCGCATGGACGCTGACCGCCACCATTGCGGAGAGCGTGTCGTTGTCGCCCACCTTGATTTCCTCTGTCGCAATGGTATCGTTTTCGTTGATGATCGGCAAAACGCCCAATTCCAGAAGCCTTTGCAGCGTATTCTGGAAATTGCGATAACGGTCCTCATGTCTGAAATCCGAGCCCGTCAGAAGAATCTGCGCCACGGTGTGGTGGTATTTCTGAAACAGGCGGTCATAAGTATACATCAATTCACACTGCCCGACGGCTGCCGCTGCCTGCTTGGTGGGAATGTCCCTCGGACGCTCCTTGAGTGACAGCTTTCCGACACCCATGCCGATTGCTCCCGATGAAACGAGAATGATCTCATGACCACAGTTTTTCAGATCACTCAGTACCTTACAAAATTCCTCAACGCGGCGAATATTCAAAAGTCCCGTGGGATGCGCCAGCGTAGACGTGCCGATTTTGACTACAATTCTCATGGAAAGACTCCCTTCCTTGCGGTTGCTTCTTCTATATTATTACATTATACATAAAAAAAACCCATTCGTCAAGGGGTAAAAAAGAGGGCGCCTCAAAAAAATGAGTTTTGAGGCACTCTCTTTCAAATATTTCGGTCAGACTCTTTGCAAAAACGCAAGTCCGCTGTCTGCAAGCGTGATGACGTCGCTGACCTTCCCCGTCTCACGGTCCTTCCATGCTTCGCTCAGATGTACAGTCTGCGTAGCACCCGAGAGATTGGAGAGACACAGATACTGCTCATTGCCCGTAAAGAGGCTCATGAACACGCGCTCGGGCAACTTGCCCTTCGTGATGGTACTGTCGGTCACGTTCATGAGGCAAACGTTGTCTTCCTCAACCATCGGACGGTAGAGCGCCAGGTATCTGAACCAGTTGGCTCTGTATTCCTCGTTATCGGGAATGCCCGACCAGTCACTGTAGGAATACGGTCCGTTGGGATGCTCCTTGTCATACTTCGCCATTTCCTGATAGGTCTCGTACATGCCCGTCTTCAAATACTTAATTCCGGGAACAGAAATGATCTTCTCCGCCTGGTAGGGACGTCCGTCGGGACGCAGCGGGAATTGCAAGAAGGGAATGGTCTGCGCGAACATCTTTTTCACGGCTTCCTCGCCCGTCCAACGAAGATCGGGACACGGGATCAAGTAGGGATCGAACTCAACCGTTCCCATCAGAGAATCCAGATCCGAAACCCCCTCGCCTACCCAGAGGTAATCGTACAGCTTTTCGGTCGAAGCGGGACGGCAGACGTTGGAATAGTGCATTTTCATAATGCCGTTGTTTTCCTTGACGAAGGAATACATCCGTGCATAGAAATCCTCTTCAAAGGGATCGTAATGAATGTCCGACTGTACGCAGCTTGCTCTTCCCTGTGCCCGTGCCTCGGCATGGCGCTTTGCAAACTCCTCGCAGCCCGTATCGTTGTAGATACCGTCAAATTCGTATTCGTCAAAGACGCGCTTCATCTTGTCGAAGAAATAGGTCGCCCACGTTTCGGACTCCGCGGAGCAGTTGGCATACTCAAAATGCACACTGATCAGATACGAGCCGTAACGCATGAAATCCTCACGGAAATCGGGATCGCGGCGGTCAAAATAGAAGGAGGACAAATACGGCAGCACCTTGATGCCAAAATCGTGGCAGAGCTTGATAAAGTTCTTCATGCCGCGGGGATCGTGCGAGGAATACTTGTCCGCACCGTAAAGACGGATATGATCGTTCCATTCCTCATGCACCTGAATCAGACCTACCCCCTTCTCTGCAAAGCCTTTGATCAGCTCATAGTCATATTCGGTGGGCTCAATGGAGAATTTTGCGGGGTACGGACCGAGGTTATAGGTCACCTGTCCCGGCAAATAATCTCTGATGCGGATATGCTTTGTGCAGGCTTTGACGTGCTCCTGCGCGTAGCGGATATTATCCAGACGTTTCTTTTGTTCTTCAAGACTCCAGAGCTTCATACGTAACCTCCTGATGAAAAAAACAGTTCGTCTTCATTATAACAATTCGAAAAAGTAAAATCAATTGCACTTTTGAGCATTCACATTGCAAATATTGCTCTCTCCATCATACAAAACAAGGATGACGGGATCAAGATGCAGCTAATTTCGTTCCACACAAATCCTTCGTTCAGTCTTCCGAGTTCGGTTTGATAACATTTACAGTATACTGGATCGCAATTGAAAAATCAAGAGCTTTTGAATTTGTTTTTGCTCCGTTCATCATTTTTCTTGACAAAAACCGCATTTTGCGTTATAATAAAGCGTAGCTTCGTTAAACGGTCGCGCGGTATGTTGCCGTAAGGTATTACCGTGAGGAAAGTCCGGGCTTCACAGGACAGGATAACTGATAACGTCAGCCACGGGTAACCGTCGGGAAAGTGCAACAGAAATAAACCGCCGCGCAAGCGGTAAGGATGGAAAGGCGAGGTAAGAGCTCACCCGTTCCTATGGTAACATAGGTCCGCTGTAAACCCTATCCGAAGCAACACCCCGTGAATTGCTCGTCCGGCATAGATTCGGGGGTGGCACGAAACGTACGTTTCGAAGCTTCGCGGTGACGCGGAGCGAAGATTGATGACCGTTCACGACAGAACCCGGCTTACAGACGAAGCTCACCAAAAACAGGGGTGGATCAAATGCAAAAACGCATTTGATCCACCCCTGTTTTTTAGCGTTCCTTTTCTCCGGAGAGCACCACACGGTGTCCGATGCATGAGGAAAAGCTCCGCTTCAAAAAATAATTTTTGCACTCCTCTGCAATCTCATCCGTGGAATATGCCAGCGTCAGAAATACACCGTCAAGATAGGAAATCAAGGAAATCTGATCAAAACCCGCAAGCGGACGCTCCCACGTTCCCCCGAAATGCTTCCATACCCGCAGTGCATAATGATCGGTAGAGCAAATGATGCCTGCTGCATCCTTGTCGAGGGCATCCTCCTCCATCACTATCTCACCGCACCTTCCCGTTTCGGTGATCGCACGGCGAAACCCTTCGGCACGAAGCAGCTGCGCGTTTTGCGAATGCAAGCTGCGACGGAGCACGGGAGCAAAATATTGCACGCGCCCCTCCCCCGTCAGCTCCAGCATCCGCCGTGTCAGATCGTACATGGCAAGCTCGTCATCCACACCGACGTGAGCAACTCCCTTGATGCGATTTCCGACGGTAACGATCGGACGGTTGATTGCAGAAAGGTAAGAAAGATAGGTCTCGTCATCGCTCCCAACCGAGAAAAGCACAATCCCGTCCACACCGATGAAATTGAAATAGTCGATCGCCGCACGCTCCTCTTCAATTTTTTTATCCGAGAAGAGAAATACGACCGAATACCCAACCGTCTGAAAGCAATTGACAAGACTCATGGCAAGCTTGGAGAAAAATTCGTTATACAGATCGTATATCACCACTCCTATCAGCATGGATCTGCCGCCCTGCTGTCGCCCTTTGACCGACGGAACGTAAGCGTACTCCCGTGCAACGGACAGAATGCGATCACGCGTTGCAGGGCTGATTCCCGGGCGGTTGTGCAAGGCGCGGTCGACCGTTCCCTGGGACACTCCGCAAATCCGCGCAATCTGCGTAGTCGTCATACTTGAAAATCGCTTCATACCGTTTCGATGACAAGCTCGTTTGCGATCACACAATCTGTGTCAAACGCAATTTTTCCGTCACGCGCCGTATAAGAAGTCGCCGTTCCGTCCACATCGACCGATGCAACCGCATCGCCACTCCGCAGTCCAAACAAGGAAAGCGTCAAGGGTTCTCCCAAAACCTTCAGGGTAGAAACTTTCCCGTCAAAGGATACCGTTCCCCACGTGTTTCCAACGCTCCAGACGTACCGTCCGTCTCCCTTCTTCACCGGAGAGAATCCGATATATTTCTTGGTCATATCAAAAGCAAATCCGCTCCAAAGAGACATGAGCGCATAGGATGCCATCGATCGCGCATAATTATGACCACACTCAATTTCATTCCACGGGTTGCGCTTTTCTCCGTCGTAACGGTCACGAACTGCCTTTACCATCGTCTCACATTCTTCAACGTATCCGTTCGCCAGCATCAGTCCCGCAGCGGCGTACTCAAATCCCGTCATGACCTCCTCACAATAGGGAATCGGAATCATCGGCTTTTCAATGTTTTCGGGGTAGGAGCAAATGAGCGTTCCCGCCTCATCATCCACCGCAAACAGACGCCACATGTTCGCGACGTCACGCATAGAGGATACGTAATTGTATCGGTACATACTCTCCAACGCCTTGTGTCTTTTTTCCTCATCAAAGATCGGAGCCGCACCGAGGATCGTACCGTGCCACTCACCCAGCATCTGATCGATGATGCATCCATCCCCAATTTGGTATTTGATCTGTCCCGTCTCGTCATTCCAGTAATTCAAGCTGCTGTCATTCTCAATCACGCCTCTATCCGATCCGGCATCATGGCGATCGAGAATTCCCTTGTCTGTCAAATCTATTTTCTGACAAAAATACTCCCCGTTGAACAAATACTCGTTCGTCCAAGCCTTGCCGTTTTCGTACATCGCACGGTATTTCTCCGCTCTTGCGTAATCACCAATCTCCTCGGCGATTTTTGCACCACAATCCAAAGCCAACAGATAAAAGCCTTGCAGCCATGAGCTTGCACCGAACAGTTCCATATCCAGTGTATGGTGCTGCCTGCCATCCATCACACCGTCCATATCCGCATCCCACGCGTCGGGATTCTCGGGAGACCATGCATACTCCAGCATCGAAAGGATCGCATCCGCGTTTGCGCGCAACCAGTCGCAATCTCCCGAAATCTTCCATTCGCGGTAGCACTTGATGACCTCCCCCATCTGTCCATCCACACAGGCGCGGAATTTCCACGGTGCGCGACCGATCGGAAGCATAATGCGAAATGAGGATTTTCCGCTTTTCGACAGTCCGTACCTAAGCGTCACGTCACGCAAGCTTCTCTCCAACCGTGGGAAGAGAAACGGAAGCGCGTAGGCATAGTTCCAGACATGCTGACAACTTCCCTCGCATGAGCCCGTGTGATCGAAAGCACCTTCCCACCCCCACAAAGAACCGTCTGTCAAACGCAACACCGTAGGGCTTTTAAGCACGGATAGATTCGAAGAGATGGCATCGATCATGCTCTCGGAGAGAGTGCATTCTTGCAAAGCATCGGCAAACGCCCGGGTTTTTTCTTGGAAGAAGGAAAAATTCTCCATCGTATAAACTGCCGTCGCGCGGGAATTTTCAAATTTTGTCGCGTAGTAATTTTTCCATGGACCGCGTTCCTCATCCTTCAGATCCTTTGCCCAATAGTTATATGCATTCGGTGCGTTCCAAGCCAATACGAAACGAACCGTGCACGTTTTTCCTGCGGGGACAGACAAATAAGAAACCAATGTCGCGTGATCCTTTTTTCCCGCGTCCGGATAGCTTCTCTCGGGAATGCGTTCTTCCTCTGAAAAATTACGCCAATACACCGTTTTGGAATCCTGCCATCTGCCGCGATACCAATACTCCGTCGCAAACGCCTCCGCACCGTCACACAGGATACACAGATCCTTGAAATTCACGTCGTCCATCGGGATTTTGGCATCACGTAAAAAGATTCCGAGATTTCCGTGCTCTTCAAACGCCGTATTCACAGAATCGTCATTGGGGTTGCACAGAGAAAAACCAATTGCACATTCTGCATCGCTCGAACTTACGTTTTCAAGCTCCCATGCAAAGCAAGCCACGGGCAAGGAGGAATCGTCCTCGTTGTGTGGGAGAAACGGATTGAACGCCTTCAAGCGTGCAACGATTGGGAATCCCTCCTCCGACAGGCACAGATGTGCCATCGGAAAGCGTCCCTCAAAGGAAACGTTTCGAAAATGCGGAAATCCCGCCATCGCATCTCCCCAAGAGTAATTCGCAAGGTCGGAAATACAATCCCCCTGCAAAACCTTCGCTACGGATTTTCCGTCCTGCCTCACACGAAGTGCAAAATGCGTAAATTGATTGTACGATCCTTTGTTCGGGCGGTTAAAAATCTCAAAGTCCTTCAATGCCCCGTTTCCTGCAAGTCCAACACTTCCCGTTCCGATCCCCCCCAAGGGAAAGGAAATTTTTTTCAATTTTTCGTTTTTGTAAAGCATCGCTCTTCCCTCCTGAAATCTCTCCCCTTGTGGGAGTTCTTTTTCATTATAAGCCCCAAAAAACGCCGTGTCAACTTACACGCAAATTTTTCACGGTTTTATTTTTACATAGAAAACCTCTTTTAGAAAAATAAAAAAGGAACTGCCGCAAATGCTTTTGCACCCAAGACAGTCCCTTGGTATCGCCAAACGGGATTCGAACCGATGAGCCGTGAAGCTGTTTTAAGTCAATTCCCGTCACCGTTCAACAGTGCTTCGACTCGGTCATTCCCCTTGTCAAAGGTCACATGCTCTCCCCCCGTGACACGCTCCAGGGCAACGCAGCCGCGGAATGCCTCCGCGCCCACGTGCTCAACGCCGCCAAGCTCCGCGCTTTCAAGGGAACGGCATCCGTAAAACGCGGATGCGGGAAGCTGCGTCAAGCTCTTCGGTAGCGCAATGGAGGACAGAGAATCGCAATTCATAAAGGCATTGATCCCCATTTTGGAAAGTCCTTCTCCAAGCTCCAGCGTCACAAGCCCGTCACAAAAGGCGAAGGCATTCTCGCGCACGGTTGTGACGGAATCGGGAAGCTCAACGGAAAAGAGGGACTTGCATCCGTAAAACGCGCGGATTCCGATCTCCTCCAACGTATCGGGAAGAAGGATCTCGCGCAAGGACACACATTCGTAGAAGGCATTCGTCGAAAGACGTCGGCAGCCCTCAAGAACCGTAACGCGCGCAAGAGACGCGGGATAAAAGCCCTTGGAAAAATCAGCATAGGAAGCTCCGAAGACGTAACCGAGGTAGGAATTCTCCTCCGCACTCCCTCCGACGAAGGGAACGGTCATTTCCAGAATCCCCGTGCATCCCTCAAGGGCAGCAAACCCGATGGAACGAAGCTCTTTCCCAAAGGTCACCGACACAAGGGAGGTGCAATAGGACAGCGCATGCTCCCCAAGGGAGGTGAGACGTTCAAGACCTTCTACGTTTACAAGAGAGGCACATTTGGAAAGCGAAAATTTTTCAAGTGTGGAAAGAGAGCTCGGAAGCGACACCGTCAAAAGATCGTTGCAATCGTAAAGAGCGTATGCGGGAAGTGCCTCCATCTCTCCCGTGATGCGAAGATACTTCAGAGACGCGGGAATCTTTAAGGGATTGTCCTCAAAGCTTGCAGCCCCGAACATGGCACCGAGAAATTCCTTGTCCTCCACCGCACCGAGCCTCGGTGTTTCCAAAGCCCGAAGGGAGGTGCAGCCCTCCAGAATACCGCTTCCGACGTCGGTGACACTCTCGGGGATCTTTAAGGCAAGCAGCTCCTTCAGGTTTGCAAACGCACCGTCCGCAATGGCTGTAACGGGGGTGGCATCCATCGCCTGTGGGACAGAGATCACCGTGCCGTCTCCCGTATATCCCGTGACGGTCACTCCCTTCTCCCCCACCGTATATTCAAAAAGCTCTGAAGAGGTTTCGGGCACATCCAGAAGTGCGGCAATCTCCTCTGTAGCATCGGGCACCGTCACCTCTCCCACGGGGGTGGTATCAACCGTTTCATCCTCCGTTTGCGAGCTCCCCTCCACGGGGGTGTCTCCTCCACAGGAAGCGAGCATCACCGCGCACAGAAGCGCGGATACGGCACATAAGAAAATACGCTTTTGAAGCATCATACGTTCCTCTTTCTTTCCGACTGACGTTCTACCGCTTATTGTACCATAAAAAATCGGTTTATGCAAGAGCTGTGCGGGACAATTTGAAATAAATTCAAAAGCTTCACGCTTTCATCTTGTAAAGAACAAGGAAGCGTGGTACAATATAGGGGAGTCAAAAAAGCGAAGGGAGGGATCGGCTACGGAAATCATTGTAAAGGATGAGCTTGCAGGACTTTGCGTCCTCGACGTTTTGAAAAAGCGCCTTTCCCTTTCCACCAAAATGATCAAATATCTCAAATATACAAATGAGGGGATTACGGTCAACGGCGAGCATTGCACGGTACGCTATGTCCTCAAAAGCGGTGACGTTCTCAACGTCATGACCGAGGACCGCGTCTCCTCCGAGGTCATTGAGCCCGTCGATCTTCCTCTGCATATTCTTTACGAGGACGAAAGCATCGTCGTCCCCTCCAAGGGCGCGAACATGCCGACACATCCCTCCCATGACCACTACAGGGACACCGTCGCCAACGCCTTGGCTTACCGCTATCTCAAGCAAGGAATTCCCTTTGTTTTCCGCCCCGTCAACCGACTGGATCGCAACACCAGCGGACTGTTGCTCGTCGCGCGCAACAAGCACAGCGCCGCCGTGCTGACACGGGAGCTTCAGGGCGGCGGCATCCAAAAGCAGTATCTTGCCGTCCTTGACGGTGAAATGGAGGGAGAGGGCGGTGTCATCGATGCGTATCTGCACCGCACCGCGCAAAGCATCATTGTCCGCGAGGTCTGCGCCCCCGATGCGCCCGACGCGGACCGTGCCCTCACCGAATACCGCGTGCTCTCGGTTCACTCGGGGCATACGCTGGTTCTTGCCAGCCCCATCACGGGACGCACACATCAGCTTCGCGTGCACTTTGCACACCTGGGGCATCCCATCACCGGGGACGATCTTTACGGTACACCCTCGCCCTTGATTGAGCGTCACGCGCTTCATGCCCATTCCCTCTCCTTTCCGCATCCGACCACGGGACGTAGGATGTACTTGACCGCCCCGCTTGATCGGGACATGTGCGGTCTTTTGGAGCAGCTGTTCCCCAAATTTACCACGGAGGTCCTCTATGAAAACGAACGAGAAAAAGAAACGTCGAATTCCGCTTCTCTGTAGCATCATATACGCCCTCTTTGCGTTCTCCGCACTTCTGTTTTTCCTTTTTCTTTTGTTTCCGCTCTTTGCGGATTGGTTCAACGGAAGCATCGCGCATGTGTTCAGAATGCTTCTCTCCCTTCCCACCAACCTTTTGCCCTTCTCCCTTGCGGAAGCGCTGCTGATTCTGCTTCCCGTCATTCTTATCACCGTTTGTATCATCGGCTACCGCCGCTATTGCGATTCCTTCAAAAGCGTCCTTGCCTACACCGCCATTCTCGCGTCATCCGTAGCACTCATTCTCTCAAGCTTCGTCTGGAGCTTTGCCGCGGGCTACTACGCGCCCTCATTGGACCAAAAGCTTTCCCTGGAGCGCACCCCCGTTTCCAAGGAGGAGCTTTCTCGCACGGCAGAGATCCTATCCAAGGAGTTAAACGAAATCGCACCGACGCTCCTCTCAACGGAAAGCGGCGCTACCGTCATGCCCTATTCCTTTTTGGAAATGAACGGAAAGCTTCTTGAGGCATACGAAGCGGCTGCCGACAAATACGGTGCGTTTTCCACCTATCCCAGCACCCTCAAGCCCGTGATGCTGAGCGAAGCGATGTCCTACACCCATATCACGGGAGTTTACACTTTTTTTACGGGAGAGGCAAACGTCAACGTCAATTTTCCGGATTACACGTTGCCCTTCACTGCCGCACACGAGCTGGCACATCAGCGCGGCATCGCGCGCGAAGACGAGGCAAATTTCGTTGCCTTCCTTGTGTGTATGGAATCCGACGATCCCTATATCCGCTACAGTGGGCTTCTCTCCACCTATGAATACGTCCTCTCCGCGCTCCGCTCGCTTGACACAGAGCTTTACAGAGACTCCTACCGCTCCCTTCACACCGTCATCCAAAAGGAAGAATCCGCCTACAGTGCTTTTTTTGAAAAATACCGCGAAAACGTGGTTGCCGACGTTTCGCAAGCCACCAACGATACCTACCTCAAATCGATGGGCTCGGAGGCGGGAACGCGAAGCTACGGCATGGTCGTGGATCTCACCGTTGCCTTCTACAGACCTCTCTTTGACTGAGGCTGTCAAGGACAAGCACATCAGCATATGCTGACATCGTACGCATCCCCCGAAAACTCCTTCATTTTTTTGGAAAAACAGTTCAAAAAATTCCAAAAACCACTTTTCTTTTTGTGAAATATATGATACAATATATAGTGACCTATCAGAACACTTTCCCAAATTTTGAAAAAAGGAGCGGGAACGGCATGCCGATTCCCTTATCATATTTATGTCAACAAGGATGATCGTTCAAGGAGGAACACCGCTCTGTGGCGAGGTATTCGTCAGCGGAATGAAAAACGCGGCACTTCCGATCCTGTTTGCAACGATACTGGTCGGAGACGCTTGCACCTTGGAAAATATTCCCGGCGTCAGCGACATTTCCACTTCCTTGGAGCTTTTGCGGCAAATGGGAGCGCAGATCACGTACCTCACCCCCACCACCGTCCGCATCGACACCTCGTACATCAAGGAAGGATCCGCCCCCGACGCACTGATCCGCAAGATGCGCGGCTCATCCTATCTTTTGGGCGCGGAGCTCGGCAGATTCAAAAAATCAAAAATATCGTGGCCGGGAGGCTGTGATTTCGGCGGATGCCGCCCCTTGGATCTCCACCTCAAGGGATTTCGCGCCTTGGGCGCGCGCACCGAGGCAGAGGGCGGAACGATCTCCGCAGAGGCGGTCGACGGGCTTTGCGGCGGCACGGTCTATTTCGACATTGCTTCCGTGGGAGCGACGGTCAACGTCATCCTCGCGGCAACCCTGGCAACGGGAACAACGGTCATCGAAAACGCGGCGCGCGAGCCTCACATCGTTGACCTTGCCAACTTCCTCAATGCGTGCGGCGCAAACATCGTCGGCGCGGGTACGTCGGTCATCAAGATTCACGGTGTCGATACGCTGCGCGGCTGCACCTACACCATCATTCCCGACATGATTGAGGCAGGCACCTTCATGGTCGCCGCCGCAGCAACGGGAGGCAACGTCCGCATTCGCTCCGTCATTCCGAAGCACTTGGAATCGGTCACCACAAAGCTCTGCGAAATGGGAGCTGAGGTCATCGAAGAGGACGACGCAGTCGTCGTCAGAAGTCGCGGACGGCTCGAAAACGTCAATATTCAAACGCTTTATTATCCCGGCTTCCCCACCGACATGCATCCGCAATTTGCGGTGCTCCTTTGCATCGCCAACGGAATCGGAAACATTCACGAGGGCATTTGGGCAAGCCGCTTCCGTTACGTGGATGAGCTGCGGAAAATGGGGGCATCCATCTCGCTCAACGCGCAAAATCCCACCGTTGTGGGTGTCTCGCGGCTGACGGGTGCCGTGGTTGACGCCACCGACCTTCGCGCCGGTGCAGCGCTGGTCATCGCAGGTCTTTGCG
>JAZSMX010000064.1:0-3288 GCA_045536125.1 Eubacteriales bacterium
TAAAACAAAAAAGCACCCTTTCGGGTGCTTTTTTGCATTTACCGGATTAAAGGATGGCATTTCCCGCCTTATCCATTTCCTCGTAGATGAACTTAACGGATGCGCAAGCATCGGGAAGAGTTGCCTTGTCGGGCTTCTTACCTGCAACGAGGCAATTTGCGAAATATTCAAGCTCGTTGAAGTAGCCGCCGAGGTCGGAGATGTTACCGCCGCCCTGAACTGCGATCTCTCTCTTGTTGAGCTTGATAGGAGTAGCGGCTTCATCAGTGTAGAGAGTGAAGCCCTGGTTGGTATATTCCATAACTGCCTTTTCGAAGGTTACACGGAACGCCATTTCGAAGGGGAAGGAAGCGGGAAGATCCCATGTTCCCTCGCTCGTTACTACGAAGCCGTCGTAATTTGCGATCGTCATAGTATAGGAGTTGCCCTCGCCGCCGTGTGCGATAACGGTATTGAAGTTATTGGGTCTGCCGAATGCGTGAAGCATGAAGTCGGTATCGTGAACGTGAAGGTCAAGCATAGCGCCGCGAGAGCGTGTAAGCTCGAGGTCCCAGTTTTCCCAAGTCCAGGTAGGACGGGGAGAGAGACGGCGGAATACGGCGTTAACTACCTTACCGTACTTGCCGGTATCGATAGCGTCCTTAAGGCAAACGTACTCGTCCCAGAAACGAACGACCTGACCGACCTGAACGCCGGCGCCTGTTTCTTCCTGAGCCTTGAGAAGTGCGTCACATTCAGCGGGAGTGAAGGCAACGGGCTTTTCGATAAATACGTTCTTTACCTTGTGCATAGCAGCGATAGCGTGCTCGGTGTGAAGGAAGGTAGGGAGGCAGATGTCGATAGCATCAACGTCTGCGTTTGCGATAAGCTCCATACCTGTGCTGTAGATCTCAGCGCCCGAGATCTTTGCAAGCTCCTCTGCTTTTTCGCGGCGGATGTCGGCAACCGCGGTTACCTGTACGCCGTCGATGATGTTGTACGCGTTTGCGTGCATGGATCCCATGAATCCACAACCAATAAGACCAATTTTAATCATTTTTTATTTCCTCCCTAAAATTTTGTCAATAGAATTTGATGTGTTGTATATGATCTGCTCGGAGTGCTGTGCGTAAGCGGGGATCATCTCTCCCGTTACCCATCCGTCGTAGCCTACCGCTTCAAGTGCGGAAACAACTGCCGCCCAGTTTACGTCACCTGCGAGCAGGTCAACGAATCCGTCAAGTGTTCCGACGTTGGTGCGGAATTCCTTGAAGTGAACCTTCTTAATTCTCTTGCCGAGGATCTTTATCCACTGCTCGGGATAGCCGGTGAGCATAACGTTTCCAACGTCGAAGTAGGACTGTACCCAAGGCGAGTCAAAGCCGTCGATGAACGCACGCATCTCAAGGGGCGAGAGAAGGAACTTGTTCCAAACGTTCTCAACACCTATAACTACACCGTACTTCTCCGCGTCGGGAATGAGATCATTGATGCTCTCCACTGCGCGCTCGTAAGCCACGTCGTAATCAACAACACCGAAGTCAGGAGCGAAGGAAGCGGAAACGCATCCGGGAACGATGAGGATCGTATCAGCACCGAGGATCGAAGCGACCTCAAGCTGACGGCGAACGAATTTCTTGGCGCGCTCCCGTTCCTCGGGATCGGGAGAGGTGAGGGAGTTGCCCCAAACAAGATCGTTGCAGACCGAATAGATTTCAAGACCGAGGTCGTTTGCCGCACGCTTGATGGCAAGAAGCTCTTCCCGGGTTACGTCAAGACCGAGCTCTCCCGTGTCGGAGATGGCAACCTCGATTCCTTCAAAGCCTGCATCTGCTGCGAGCCTGAATTTTTCAAGAAGTGTTCCGCCGGTAAAGCTCCAGATATTGATGCCTTTTTTCATTGGTTTCTCCTTTTATTTTGTTTTTTGGCTTTCCTTCATGAAGTGTAAAAGGGCTGCAAATTTGCCGTATTGACAACCCGTTGTTTTTATGATACACTATATTTGTGCAAATGTCTTTGGAGAATTGTTCCTGATGTTTGCACAATTGTGCCAAAATAAGGAGGCAAATCGCGTTGGATCATTTCATCAAGCAATCCAATCAAAAGGAAATATACGTGAGTAAAATCGTGACGGTGCTCTATCTTGAAAACGCATCAAGCTTTGTTTTTGGGGGAGAATCACACGATTTTTGGGAGTTCAATTACATCGACAAGGGATATATGGTCATAACGATTGACGGGAAAGAATATTTTCTGAAAAGCGGGGAGCTGGTGTTTTTCAAGCCGAATGAATTTCATTCGCTTGAGGCGAGGGGAATGTCAGCGCCGAACCACACGGTTGTCAGCTTTGTATCGGATTCAAATGCAATGAATTCTTTCGAAAACAAGATCATTGTGCTCAATGATGCGGAAAAAAAGTTGCTATCCATCCTTCTCAAGGAAGGCTTGTCCGCGTATACCCCGATCAACAAGCAACCTCCGATCATGGGAATGAGGGAAAAAGAAAACGCGCCCATCGGAGCGGTGCAGATGACCTTCAATCTTCTGGAAGAATTTCTGATCACCTTGCTGCGTCGCACCGAAAGCGGAATTTCGATTGGAACGCGTCTGATCTCTCCGATGTATTATGAGAATCTCCCCGATCGGATCAAGGAGATTGCGAAATACATGGAGCAAAATATCGATCGCACTCTTTCGGTCGCAGAGATCGCAAAGCAATTTTCGATCAGCGAAAGCGTCCTTAAGAAAATGTTTTCAAGGGATGCGGGGTGCGGTGTCACCGATTTTTTCAATGCCATGAAGATCGAAAAGGCAAAGGAATACATTCGGGAGGATGAGAAGAACTTTACCCAAATTTCCGACAAGCTCGGTTTTAACTCCATCCATTATTTTTCAAGGCTTTTCAAGAAAAAAACGGGGATGACGCTGACCGAATACCGTTCCTCCGTGCTATATCCTGTCGAGTGAGCGGTGTGACACTCCTTTTGATGCGCGTTACGGCAGCGCGCTTCCAATCAAACAGGGGCTCGGCAGATTTAGGCGAGAAGCGTCGAATTCGGGGCGTGAGGCGTACAAAGGTACGTCGGGCCCCGAATTTGGCGGTAGAAAAAGCCCGTAATATTTTGGAGAATTTCGAAGAAATTCATCCGATTCCTGTCTCATTTTCCGATTCTTCCGGAAAACGGTACTTTTTTCTTTTCTCCACGGGCTTTTTTGTTCTCGCCAAATGTGACAGCCCCTTTCATTGGATACCCAGCAAGTGACTCACCGACACCGGCTCATATCCGCGCTTGAGAAGCTCGGGAAGCA
>JAZSMX010000073.1:0-19851 GCA_045536125.1 Eubacteriales bacterium
CCTCACGCCCCGAATTCGACGCTTCTCGCCTAAATCTGCCGAGCCCCTATGGGGGTGTCAAAATTGAAAATTTGAGACACCCCCATACCCGTTTTTTATCACTTTGCGGTTTTGGATCAATAATTTTCCGCGTGGATCTCAAAATAGCTCTGAGGATGTGCGCAGGTGGGGCAGACGTCGGGTGCGTTGGTGCCTACGACGATGTGTCCGCAGTTGCGGCACTCCCAAACCTTGACCTCACTCTTTGCAAATACCTCAGCGGTTTCCACGTTGTGGAGCAGTGCGCGGTATCTTTCCTCATGCTTTCTTTCAATTGCTGCAACGAGACGGAACTTTTCAGCCAACTCGTGGAAGCCTTCCTCCTCGGCGGTCTTTGCAAAGCCGTCGTACATGTCGGTCCACTCATAGTTTTCACCCTCTGCTGCCGCTACGAGATTGTGAGCGGTGTCGCCAAGACCGGAAATCTCCTTGAACCACATCTTTGCGTGCTCTTTTTCATTGTCGGCAGTCTTGAGGAAGAGGGAAGCGATCTGCTCATAGCCCTCCTTCTTTGCCACGGAAGCAAAGTAGGTATACTTGTTTCTTGCCTGGGATTCACCCGCAAAAGCAGCCTCAAGATTCTTTTCGGTCTGCGTGCCCGCATATTTGTTTGCCTTGGGGGCTTCTACGATCTCTTCCAGCTTGCGTCCCTTGAGTCCGCACTTGGGGCATACGGCTTCGACACCGTCAGCAACCTCAAAAACTTCACCGCACATTAAGCATCTGTACTTTTTCATGATTTTTTTCTCCTTCGATATGTTGTTTTTTTTATTTTAAATTTATTTGGGAACCGTTGATGGGTGGGTTTCCGCGCATCCGCGGCACAGCCCGTAAAAATGAATGGCTTGCGCGTCGACTGTGAAATCCTCGCTCACAGGAGAGGGAATCTGAGTCTTCGCGGGAAGATCAATGATGCATTGACATTTCCGACACATGAAATGATAGTGTCCGTCTACGTTGGGATCATATCTTGCGATCTCATCGGGGAAAAAGAGCTTGATCGCCCGTCCCTCCTCGGCAAGAATGGAAAGATTCCGAAAAACGGTGGCGCGCCCGACACCGGGAGCATCCTCCTTTATTTTTTCGTAAACCTCTTCTGCGGTCGGATGGTAGAGTGACATCAAAGCCCGGTAAACGCATTCGCGTTGCTTGGTTGACCGTCGTTTCATTTGAATTCTCCTTATTGATATCCGATCTCAATAAGAGTATACCATACAAACGGAGCGATGTCAATAGGTTTTTCAAAAAAAATAATTTTTTTAAAAAGCAGTTGCCTCCCATCGGATGGAAGGCAACTGCTTTCTATGAATATGAAATTAAAGTCCGAGAACTGCCGCTCCGATGATGCCCGCGTCATTGCGAAGGGTTGCGATGCGGATATCGGGAGTGGAAACAACTCCCTTGCCGTAGATCTGTGCATGCACCGCGGGAACGACAAGATCCAACAGGTACTGTCCCTCGTTGGAAATGCCGCCGCCGATGGAAATCACCTCGGGCTGGAAGATGTTGATCATGCTGGCAAGACCGCTCGCAAGATACTTGATGTATTCGTCAACGACCTCACGGGCAGCCTCGTCACCGCGACGCATGCCGTCGAATGCGGTACGCCCGTTGACCTTGCCCGCAGCTTCCGCAATCTCGGTCATGACGGTCTTTCTGCCCGAAGCCTTGCATTCCTCAAGCTTTTCCTTGGTTGTTTTGATGAGTCCTGTTGCGGAGGAGTATGCCTCCCAGCAGCCCTGTCTTCCGCAGGAGCAAGGTCTTCCGTCCACCTGAATGACAATGTGACCGAGCTCACCCGCTGCGGAGTTGAAGCCCTTGAACACCTTGCCGCCGTCGATGATACCGCCGCCGACACCCGTGCCGAGCGTGATCATCACAGAGGACTTTGAGCCCTTTGCAGCACCTGCGATTGCCTCGCCCCAAGCTGCCGCATTCGCGTCGTTTTCAATGTGAAATTTGGGGTAGGGAAGCAGATCTTTGAGCAAGGGAAGGATGGGGAAATGGTCAAAGGGAAGGTTGTTGGCATAAATCGCCTCACCGCTTTCGTCGTCAACGATTCCGGGGGAAGCGATGCCGAGAGAAGCGATCTCCTCCGCGGAAATGCCGTTGTCCTTGCAAAGCGTTTGGCAAAGGGAGGCAATGTCCTTGACGATCTCCTCGCCGGGACGGTCTGCATTGGTGGGAACACTGCCCTTGGCAATGATCTTGAATTCCTCGTTTACAATACCTGCGGCGATATTGGTTCCGCCAAGGTCAATTCCGATACGGTACATGATAGAATCTCCTTTTTGTTTAATATGTAATCATTATAGTGCCTTTTTGAGAGTTCGTCAAGAGTTTTTTGAAAGAAACGGGATTTTGTCGGACTCCTTCAGTTCCAACAGATCGATCGCGCGCTCAAACAGGGGCTTTACCGAATCAAGCGCCTTTGGGTGATGCGCATCGCTCGCAAAGTAAAAGCGGCAGCCCTCGGCTTTTGCGATGCGGAACATACGAAGAACCCGTTCTGCCTCCGCATCCGTAAAGCTCATATCCGCCGAGTTGAGTTCAATTCCGACTCCGCGCACCGCAGCCCTTTGGAAGAGACGTTGCATGGAGGCGGTGGGGATCATGTCAAGCGTTGCAAGATAATCTTCTTTGGATGAGGGGGTGATGAGGGGACAGGCAAGATGCGCGATTCCGATCTTATGGAAGGGAAGATCCATGCTCAGAAGCCCCTCCAATCTCTCCTGCCAAAGACGGGCACGCGCTTCCATGGAGGCAGCATCCGCCGAAGAGATGGTGTGATTGGTCATGTGCAGGTGCGTAGTCGGGATGACGACAAAATCAAAATCGTCAAAGCGTTCCCTCGGAATGCCGAGGGTAAGATCGGCACGCATCTCGGTCTCGCATCCGAAGAGAAAACGGACCGAAGGATCCTTGGGGAGCGGAAGGGACTGTGAAACGTGCGCAAAGTTCTGGGGCGCATACCAAAGGGAGGTGTCGGGAACGGCACTGTCCCAGTAATGATCGGTCAGGCACACCGTGCCAAGTCCGTTTTCCTTGGCATAGGCAAGGATGCGCTCGGAGGTTTGCGCGGGATCGTTTGAGCAGGAGGAAAGACGAGAGTGGATGTGCAGATCGTGATCCCACACAAACCTTTGTTCCATGGATTTCATAGAAAGCTCCTTAAAACATATTTTCGATGTCTTTTTTGGTGTAGTATTGCTTTTTGTCACAGAATCGGCAAGCGACCTCAAGCCGCTCCGATCTTCCTTCCCGAATTTCCTCCTCAAGCAGAGACAAAAGATCGTTTTTGCCGAGGGTGATCAGCGCCTTGGTGGTGCGGTCACGGCTGCAGTTGCAGAGATAGTCCACGTCCAATTCGTCGAACACGTCAAAGGGAACGTCGCGAAGCGCGATTGCTGCGATCTCCTCAAGGGACATGCCGGCATCAAAGAGCCCCGATACGTTGGCAAGATCCTTGACGTTGCGCTCGATCAGATCCACTGTTTCGGGATCGGCAAAGGGAAGAAGCTGAAGAAGGATACCGCCCGCGGCACGGCAGGTACAGTCCGTTCCGATCAGAACGCCGAGCGCGCAGACCGTGGGGACCTGCTCGCTTTGCGCGTAGTAAGCGGCAACGTCCTCGGCAATTTCACCGCTGACAAGCTCGATCGATCCGTTGTAGGGCTCGGACGCACCGAGGTCGCGGATGATATTGAGAAAGCCGTTTCCGACTGCGCCGCCAACGTTCAGCTTGCCGTTGGCCTTGAGGGGAAGATCCACCGCGGGATTCTGGATATAACCGCGCACGTTGCCGATATAATCCGAAACGGCAAGCACAGTCCCCGCAGGACCGTCCCCCTTGAGGGAAACGGTGATGGTGTCGTTCTTCTCTCCCAGCATGCATCCCATCATGGAGGTGACGGTCAGAAGACGGCCGAGCGTTGCGGATGCCGTGGGGGTGGTGTTGTGAATGCGGATCGCCTCATTGACGATTTCGGTGGAGCGAATGACGTGGATGCGTGCGCTTCCGTCACTCGTCATCGCGCGTAAAATGGTAGATGGCATGGTATTGTATCCTTTTTATCTTTTTATGCTTTTATGCTTTTGAGGGCTTGACCGCACGGGCGGCAATGTACCACCGCTCGCTCCCCTCGTCGGGCTCGCCGAAGCTGTAGTCGCAGAAGCATCCGAGCACGTCAAAGCCGGCTGCCTCCAAGTGGGAGCGGACGGTGTCCCAGGCGTAGCAGCGCTCCTCCTGATGCTCGTCGGAGCGGCGGTACGTCCCGTCGGGAAGGGCTTCGAAGATCGAAAGATCAAACTCACAGATGCCGTCCTCGGGATGGTAGGTGTTTTGCCAGCCGCAAAAGATGGGAACGCGTTCCTCATCCTCCTCGCCCTCACCGTATACCAGCTCGTCCTCAAGAACGTATGCGTTGGAGCCGTAGATCTGCTCGAATTTATAAGGGGTGTTCAGATCAAAGAGAAAGAGACCGTCGGGATCAAGGTAGTTGTGCACCGTGCGGAAGCAGGCAAGAAGATCCTTGTCGTCGGTAAGATAATTCAGGCTGTCGAGGCAACAGGTGACGGCACCCACCGTGCCGTACAGCTCAAAGGAGCGCATGTCCTGGCAAAGCCAGAGGATGCCCCCGATGCCCTCCGCGCGCAAAAACGCCTCGGACAGCATATTTTCACTTCCGTCGATGCCGATCATATCGTATCCGCGACGGGCAAGCTCAATCGTCATGCTTCCCGTGCCGCAGGCAAGATCCAACACCAGGGAGGGACGAGAGGGAAGAAATCTCTCGAAGCAGCGTTCCACAAAATCTGCCCAGGCGACGTAATCGATCTCACGGTTGAGCTTATCGTAAACGTGGGAGAGGGCTGCCTCGTAGCCCGAATATTTTTCCTGATCGCTCATCCGCGCCGCGCCTTTCTGTCCAGTCGGTCAAGCACGGTGAGATATCCCTCGTTCCCGTACTTGAGGCAGCGGTTCACACGGCTGATGGTGGCGGTGGAAAGCCCTGTTTCCTGTGCGATGTCGGAATAGATGTGACCGGCTCTGAGCATTTTTGCAGCGTGAAGTCTGCGAGACATTTCCGCCAGCTCGGAGGGGGTGCACAGATCCTCCAAAAAGTGCTTGCATTCCTCGGGAGTTTGCAGGGTGAGAATCCCTTGCGCGAGATATTCCAGAAGGTCTTCAGAGGTATAGCTTTCCATAAACGTCTTCCTTTCTTGCGTATGATCTCATACATTGTTATTGTAGCATAAGAAAAGGAGAAAGTAAATAGCTTTTTTTGTTTTTTTTGTAAACAAATACCTTTTTCAAAAATGCTTTCGCAAAAAAACAATTTTTTTATTGACGGAAACGTTTTTTTGTGGTACAATATTCTGTAATGTGAAAACGTTTCTGAAAACGGAGGAATAATTGAAATGACACTCTATGAGGACCTTAAATGGAGAGGCTTGATTCAGGATATCTCCAGCCCCGATCTGATCGATAAGCTCAATAAGGGCGGAATGACCTTTTACATCGGAACCGACCCCACGGCGGACAGTCTGCACCTGGGACACTATTCGTCCTTTTTGATCACGCGCCGCTTGGCTGCTGCGGGACATACCCCCCTGTTGCTGGTCGGTATGGCAACGGCTCTGATCGGAGATCCCCGCGGAACGGTGGAGCGCAAGCTTTCCGATAAGAACGAGGTATTCCACAATTACGGCTGCTTAAAAACACAGCTGCAGAAGATCTTCCCCTATGAGGTTGTCAACAACTACGACTGGGTAAAGGATCTCAACATCATTGATTTCTTCCGCGACTACGGAAAATATATCAACGTCGGCTATATGCTCAGCAAGGATCTGATCCGCCGTCAGATGGAGAGCGGAATTTCCTATGCGGAATTTTCTTATATGCTCATTCAGGGCTTGGACTTCAAGTATCTGCATGAGACACGCGGAGTGGATCTTCAGGTCGCGGGCTCCGATCAGTGGGGAAATATCACCACGGGTATCGAGCTGATCCGCAAGACCACGGGCGACGAGGTGTACGCGATGACGATGCCTCTTGTGACCGACTCTCACGGAAACAAGTTCGGAAAGAGCGAAGGAAACGCCGTATGGTTGGATAAGAGCAAGACCAGCTCTTATGAGCTCTATCAGTTCCTTCTCAACTCCGAGGACAGCATGGTGATCGAATACCTCAAGAGATTGACCTTCCTTTCCAAGGAGGAAATTGAGGCAATTGAAGCAGAGCACAAGGCAGCGCCCGAGAAGAGATTGGCACAGAAGAAGCTGGCAGAGGAGATTCTGCGCGATCTTCACGGAGAGGGCGCGTACGAGTCCGCGGTACACATCAGCGAGCTTCTCTTTGCGGGCAAGATCCGCGAGATCCCCACGAAGGATCTTTTGGCGGGACTGAAGGATGTTCCTCATTTTGAGACCGAGGGCGGTGCCGTCATGGACGTTTTGGTGGGGGCCGGCATCTGCTCCTCCAAGCGTGAGGCGCGCGAGTTTATCTCAAACGGTTCTCTCACCCTCAACGGTGAGCCCATCGCCAACATTGACGTTGTGATCGATGAGACGGTCGCTTTGGGTGGAAAGTATATCGTGATCCGCCGCGGCAAGAAGAAGTATTATCTTGGCGAATTGAAGTAATCCATTTAAGAAGAGGTGTCCCCGATGCATTCTGTATCGGACGGACACCTCTTTTTTTTCATAATTGTCCGCTCGCTTGCATAGATTGTACAAAAAGCAAAGGAGCGGAATGTATGGACAACTTAAAAATGAGTGCGGGGGGCATTCGTCTGCAGTCAAGGATCTGCGACCGTCGGATCGTTACGGAGCTTTCCTCCGATTTTTCTCTTCCGGATTATCAACCGGAAATCAAGCGGCTGCTTCGGGTGCAGGCAACCGTTTCTCCGACGGATAAATACATCGGTGCGGGAAGCGCGGAATTTTCGGGAACGGTGGATTACAAGATCCTTTATTCGGGGAATGACGGAGAGCTTTACTGCGCCACCGAGGTCGGAGAATACCGTTTTGCATGCCCCTTGGAGATGCCTTTGGACTTTGAGATCGGAGAGGGGTTGATCTGCGACGTGGAAAACCGCCCCGAAAACCCCTCGGGACGGGTAACAGGTCCCAGGAAGCTTTGCGTCAAGTGCCGTTTGCATTCCCGTGTGCGGCTGTTGGGAACACGGGTGATCAACGAATTGTTCAGCGGTGCGGACGACGCGTCTCTGGAGCGCTTGATGGGAAGCTTTGAAAGCGCGGAAAGCTTTGTCGGTGTCAGCGATCCCATTCACTTAGGAGATGAAATTCTCAATGACGGAAGCGAAAATCTGCGCGTGATCGCGGCAGAGGGGAATGCATACGTCAATGAAGCGAACGTGGGGAGCGGATGCGTCAACTGTCGCGGCGAGGTGTCCCTGAAGCTTCTTTGCACGCATGAGGGCAAAGAAGAGATGCCTTTTGTTCAGTGGAGACGGATTCCCTTTACGGGAAGCGTCCCAGTGGACGGTGCCGAGGTCAATTGCAATGCGTCCGCGCGGGGCGTTTGTACCGACGTTGCCGTCAGCGTAGAGGACGGTCGGATTCTTTGTGAGGTGACCTTGCAATTGGAGGCAAGAGCGCACAGGAATCGCTTGCTCCCTTACACGAAGGATGCTTATTCCGTCAAGGGGGACGGAGAATACCGCACCCTGCACCTTACTTATCAGAAGGCAATGAAATGCATCTCGGGCAATTTTTCTCTCAACACAACGCTCTCCCTTGAGGAGGCGGGGATCAAAAAGGGACAGTCGGTTGCCGATCTTTCTGTGACACCCGTTTCGGCGGAGCTTGAAAACGATTGCGGCAGATTTGTGCTTTTTGGGAAATGTCGCTGCCACGCGGTGCTGTTCTCCGAGGATGAGTTTTTGGCGCACGAGTTTGAAATTCCGTTCCGCTACGTTGCCGACGGTGATGCGGAGGGGCTTTCCGATTATGACGTGAACGTCATTCCCATTTCCTCTCGCGCACGCGAGGACGGAGAACGCCTTTCCGTGGATGCGGAACTCGCCGTCAGTATTTCTCCGCGCGCCGAGGAGAGCGTGGAGGTGCTGGAGGAGGCACATTTTCTGACGGACGAGGAGCGGGGCGAGGGCGCGTATACGGTCTGCTACCCCATGAGAACGGATACGCTTTGGAGCGTCGCCAAGCGGTATCACTGTCCCATCGGTCGGATCTTGGAAAACAATCAGCTCTCAGGCTCACCCGTCGCGGATGCCGCGGACTCCTTGGTGGGTGTCAAGTATTTACTGATTTAAAATTGAGATAATAAAATAAAAAATATTGAGATAATAAAATAAAGGGGCTGTTTTTCACAGGACAGCCCCGATGTGTTTTTTTATTCCTCGCGGAAGTAATACAGAAAGCCGAAATCAACGGTTTCGTATTCCGCGGGGGTGAGCCACCTGTCCCTTGAGGGATTGAAGCTCTTGTCCTCTGTATCATAAGTCGCGGTGGAATAGCAATAGAGATCTTGCGCAGAGTAATAGGTGACGGCGGCATAGACGTCGGGGCGGAGCACTCCGCCCGAAAAAACATATTTCGTGGCTTTGTCGCAAAGCTCGTAATGATCGCCGCCCGCTTTTGTTTTGGTGCGGGAAAAGCCGAATACCGCCTTTCTTTTTGCGTCAACGCTTATGTTTTGGAGAGCGGACAGCTCCCGTGAGAGGACAAACCCCTCGTTCTGCCCCAGATAGAGATAGACCTCATAGGTAAGGAGCTCGCCCTCCTTGCTGACCGCGATCAGAAGATCGTTGTCACCGTCAAAATCGGCATCCTCCACGTAAAAGCCGTAGCATCCGTCCGCGTTTCCGACGGATGCGTCGGGATCTATTTCCAAGGTGCGGAGCGTGTTGCCGTTTTCGGTCAATCGGATTCTTTTCGGGACATTACCGTCTCCCTCCAGTCGGTAGGTGATGCCGTCCTTGGTGATCTCGTACATGGGATCATAGTCACGCGCGCAAGCGAGGAAAGAGAAGGGAAGAAGCGAGAGCACCAATACGATCAGAAGCATGCGAAATAACTTTGCGTTCATTTTGACTTTTTTTCATCCTTGGGTGATTTGAAATTTGGAAAGAGATGCGTCGATCTGAGAAGCTGCATCAAAAGGGGCGCCAGCGCGACCGCGATCGCACCTTGAATCAAATTGAAGGGGAGATTCAGAAGCGCTGCTTGAAACCCGTAGAGGAAGCAGCCCTCGTATAAGAGATATCCCAATGCCATGACTGCTTCTGCCGCAAGAGCGGAAAGAAGAAGCGAGGGATAAACGGGGAGGCGCGACGTCAGCCGCTTGAGTGCGATTGCCGCAAGGGAGGCAGCTGCCTTGATCAGAAAGGTCGCGGGGGCGTATACGGAATACGCGCTGAAAACGTCAGAAAGGGATGCGCCGATGGCAGAAGACAGAGCGGCAAAGGGCGCGGGCAGTATCCAAGCCGAGAGCAGCATCGCACAGTCGCCGAGATTGATGTTTCCCATGGGAAGGGGAATGGCGATCATGGTCAAGCCGAAGACGAGAGACGCGAAGGCGGCAGCATAAACGATGAGTATTGTGCGGTGAGTTTTCATATTTGTTCGATTCCTTAATATTAGTGAGAATAAAAAACGGGATACTACAATTATATTTTTTTTGAAGGTACTTGTCAATCCATGGAGAGCATAATTTTATTTGTCGTTTTTTTTGTCATTTTGTATTTTTTGCATAAAAAAGACCAAAAAAGGACGGTCGGTATAGGAAATGAATTACATAACGGGGTTGACAAATCTTGTATACGGTGGTATAATAATGAGACAAGTATACCATTCATATGAAAAGGATACAGGATTTGTATGTTGTTTAACGATTCGAAAATGAAGATTTCAAGAAAGATAATTCTTGTCTTTTTTGACCTTTTCTGCTATGCGGCGACTGCTGCCTTATATTACCTTTTGGCTTTTGCTCTTAGAAAGATCGAATTGACCGCGCCCTCCGTCTATTTGACGAACTGTGTGATCCTTTTGTTCTCCACGTTCCTCTTCCGCATCGTTTTTAAAATTTATCTCAGCGTGTGGAGATATGCGGGAACGGGTGTCTATGCAAGAATTCTGCTTGCGGATGCCTGCGGCGGTGCGCTTGCATTGGTGATTACCCTTGTTTGCCGTACATACCGCTCCCTTTGGGATCTTCTGACCGTTGCCACCGTAACGGTGCTGTTAACGCTCACCTCTCGTTTCATCTACCGTCTTCTTTACAAGAGACGTCATAAGATTTCAAGCTCGGAAACGCGTGTGCCTGTTGCCATTGTGGGTGCGGGACAGAACGGATACCTCTTGGCGAACGAGCTGCTTTGTAACCAAAATTCAAATTATAACCCGCTGTTCTTTATTGACCGCGATACCACGAAGGTGGGAAGCCGTATTCTCGGACTCAAGGTTCTTGCGGAAAACGATGCGATCGTTGATGTGATCAAGGCGCAGGGCATCAAGGAGATCTTCATTGCCGTTCCCAATCTTGACAGCGACCTTGCCTCAGCGCTTTACGAACGGTATAATAAAACCGCTTGCAAGATCAAGGTTTACGACGTTCCTATGCAAGAGGCAAGCTCCCTTGACGAAAAGCCGAGAAAGCGCGGAATGCTTCATGATTTTTCGATCGAGGATCTTCTGTTCCGCAAGACGCTTTCCATCAACAATTCCGTAGCTGCTCACTATTACCGCGGGAAAACGGTGTTGATCACGGGTGGCGGCGGATCGATCGGAAGCGAGCTTTCAAGACAGGTTGCCAAATGCGCTCCCGCGCATCTGATCATTTTCGATATTTACGAAAACAACGCCTATGAGATCCAGCAGGAATTGATCCGTCTTTACGGAGAAAAGCTCAAGCTTTCGGTTGAGATCGGCTCGGTTCGCGACAGAGCGCGCCTTGAGACCGTCTTTGCCGCTTACCGTCCCGAAATCGTCTTCCATGCCGCTGCGCACAAGCACGTTCCTCTGATGGAGCATTGCGGAGGCGAAGCGATCAAAAACAACGTGCTCGGCACGTACAATACTGCCGATATGGCGGAAAAATACGGAGTGGAAAAATTCATTCTGGTCTCCACCGACAAGGCGGTCAACCCCACGAACATGATGGGCGCATCCAAGCGGATGTGTGAAATGATCGTACAGTGCAGAACCGACAGTAAAACGGACTTTTCCGCAGTGCGCTTCGGAAACGTGCTGGGATCGAACGGCTCTGTCATACCGCTTTTCCGTCGGCAGATTGCCGAGGGAGGTCCCATTACCATTACGGACAAACGGATCATCCGTTATTTTATGACCATTCCCGAGGCAAGCCAGCTTGTCATGCAAGCAGGCGCGATCGCCAAGAAGGGGGAACTCTTCGTTTTAGATATGGGCAAGCCGGTTCACATTTATGATCTTGCGGTCAATATGATCCGACTTTGCGGCTTGATTCCCGACGTGGATATCGAGATCAAGGAAATCGGACTCCGTCCCGGAGAAAAGCTTTACGAGGAGCTTTTGATCAAGACCGAGACCTTGACAAAGACGGAGAACGAGATGATCTTCATCGAAACCGACACACCTCTTTCAAGAAAAGAGGTGGATGAAAAGGTCAAGCTTCTTTCCGAGGCTGTCGAAGCGTCGAAGGGGAGTATTTCCGTGGAGCTTATCAAGGAGGCATTCCACCGTGCCGTGCCCACGTTCAAGGAACCCGACGAGGTCAATCGCAGTGCGTCCTCTGCGGAAGAGATGAAGCAGGCAAATGAGGAGGCTGTGAAGCAGCTGACCTTCTCAAATTAACGAAATGCGGATGAGCGCGAAGGCTCATCCGCATTTCGTTAGAGATGATCGGATTTTCAAAACACGTGCGGAACGTTCGCGTGTCTTTGATGCCACGTTTTTTCTTCCTGCGTTTTTTGATGAAGCTATTGACGAAACAGGATTTTCGCATTATAATAAAAGGGAAGAAACACTGTAAGGAGTTGTACTTATGATCTATAAGAATTTTAAAGGGATGTCCTTGTCCGCTCTCGGACTTGGTTGTATGCGCTTTCCGACCGTTGACGGTGACAGCTCTAAAATTGATATGAAAAAAACCGAGGAAATCGTGGCATACGCCATGGAGAACGGGATCAATTATTACGATACCGCATGGGGCTATCACGGGGGGAACTCCGAGCCCGTCATCGGTGAGATTCTTTCCAAGTATCCGCGTGACAGTTTTTATCTGACCTCGAAATTCCCGGGCTACGATCTGTCCTGTCACGGAAAGATTGAGGAGATCTTTGAAGCGCAGCTGAAAAGATGCCGCGTGGACTATTTTGATTTTTATCTGATTCACAGTGTCACGCAGGTCAACATCGACCGTTATCTTGATCCCAAGTACGGGACTCTTGAGTACGTGAAAAAGCAGAAGGAAAACGGACGGATCCGTCATCTCGGCTTTTCCTTCCACGCGAATGCCGACGTCATGAGACGCTTCCTTGAGGTGTACGGAGAATACATGGAGTTCGGACAGCTGCAGCTCAACTGGCTGGACTGGAGCTTTCAGGATGCCAAGTCGCTTGTGGACGTCCTTGGAGAATACAATCTTCCCGTTTGGGTGATGGAACCCGTGCGCGGCGGCGGTCTTGCTTCTTTGGAACCCGAATACGAGGCTCAATTGCGTGCGCTTCGTCCCGAGGCTTCTATGGCGGAATGGGCATTCCGCTTTTTGCAGACAATTCCCACGGTGACGGTGACCTTGTCGGGAATGTCAAACCTTGAGCAGCTTTCCGAAAACATCAAGACATTCTCCGAGGAGAAGCCTCTGAAGCCTGAGGAGTGGAATGCGCTGATGCGGATTGCCTCCGAAAAGAGCGGAAAGAACACGTTGGCTTGCACCTCCTGCCGTTACTGTACTCAACATTGTCCGAAGGGATTGGACATTCCATACCTAATCTCTCTTTATAATGAAAAGAGCTTTACGGGATGGACGATCATCACGCGCCGCGCCGTTGCGGCTCTGAATGAGGAGACGCATCCCAATGCTTGTATCGGCTGTCGCGCTTGCGTGGAGGTTTGTCCCCAGAACATCGACATTCCCGCAATGATGAAGGATTTTCCCGAAAAAATGAAATAAAAAACAGAAGGGGGTGTCTCAAATGCATTTTGCATTTGGTCGACACCCCCGTGGTTTTTGCTTGGCGGCTCGACGCCGTCATTTTCGCCCATCGTTCTATCAAATTTTATAGTATTTTTAAGCGAAAACCGCAAATTTCCCGGCGCAAAAAAGCCTACAGTCGCCTTTTTCGCGCGAGGGGGGGTGTCAAATCGTCGATTTGAGACAGCCCCTTTTTTGGAGTGAACGGGGGATTGGCGTTCGTGGGAGATTTTCTCTTTGGAAACGGACAAAAACTTTTATTGAAAAATGAAAAACACCTTGACAGAAGGTGTGTTTTGATGTAAAATTGTAAATGTAGAAAAATAAACTTTGGAGGACACTGAAGTGAATGATGTAGTAAAACAACTTTCCCTGATCGGTATTGTTCCGGTCATCAAGATTGACAATGCAAAGGATGCAGCTCCCCTTGCAAAGGCTTTGATCGACGGAGGTCTCCCCTGTGCGGAGGTCACCTTCCGTACCGCCGCTGCCAAGGAAGCGATCGCGATCATTGCCAAGGAATATCCCGATATGATCGTCGGTGCGGGCACGGTATTGACCACCGCTCAGGTCGATGATGCGATCGAGGCGGGTGCGAAGTTCATCGTCAGCCCCGGCTTCAATCCCGAAATCGTAAAGTACTGCCAGGCAAAGGGCTGTCCCATTGTTCCCGGTATTAACAACCCCAGCGGCATCGAGCAGGCTCTTTCCCTCGGACTTGACGTTGTGAAGTTCTTCCCCGCAGAGTAGTCGGGCGGTCTTTCCATGATCAAGGCAATGTCCGCTCCCTACGGAGGTGTGAAGTTCATGCCCACGGGCGGCATCAATCCCGCAAACGTTTGCGATTATCTTGCCAATCCCAAGATTCTTTGCTGCGGCGGTAGCTGGATGGTCAATCCCGACATGATCGCGGCAGGCGATTTCGCAGGGATTGAAAAGCTGGTTCGCGAGGCGGTGGATACGATGCTCGGCTTCAAGTTCCGTCACGTAGGCATCAATCCTTGCGGCACAACCGCAGAGGAGGCGGCAGGTGTTCTTGCCAACGCATTCTCCTTTGGCGCAAACGTTACCTCCAAGTCCATCTTTGCAAGCCCCGCACTGGAGCTTATGACCGCAAAGGGCCCCGGCACACACGGACACATTGCCATCGAGACCAAGAATGTAGACCGTGCGGTTTACCATCTGTCCCGTCGCGGTGTGAAGTTCGATATGTCTACCGCTACTTACGATGCAAACGGCGCGATGAAGTTCGTATATCTTGCGGACGAGATCGACGGCTTTGCATACCATCTTGTAAAATAATTTAAGGAGAATATCACGATGAGCAAAATTGTTACCTTCGGTGAGCTGATGCTCCGTCTTCAGCCCTACAACTATGAAAGATTCGTACAGTGTGACCACGTAGAGTTTACGTTTGGCGGCGGTGAGGCAAACGTTGCCGTTTCCCTTGCCAACTATGGCATGGACGTAGCTTACGTCACCAAGCTCCCCACACACGCCATCGGTCAGGCAGCTGTCAACAGCCTCCGCAGATACGGTGTTGATACCACCAAGATCACGCGCGGCGGCGACAGAGTCGGTATCTACTTCAACGAAAAGGGCGCGTCCCAGAGAGGCTCCGTTTGCATTTACGACCGCGCAAACTCCGCGATCGCAAAGGCAACGCGCGAGGACTTCGACTGGGATCAGATCTTTGACGGTGCGGAATGGTTCCACTTCACGGGAATTACGCCCGCTCTGGGAGCAAACGTCGTTGAAATCTGCAAGGACGCTTGTAAGGCTGCCAAGGCAAGAGGCGTTAAGATCTCCTGTGACCTTAACTACCGCGGCAAGCTCTGGACAAGAGCAGAGGCGCGTGAGGCAATGACCGATTTGTGTCAGTACGTTGACGTTTGCATCTCCAACGAAGAGGATGCAAAGGACGTCTTCGGCATCGAGGCTGAGGCAACCGATATTTACGGCGGTAAGCTCAACCACGAGGGCTACAAGTCCGTTGCAAAGCAGCTTGCGGACAAGTTCGGCTTCTCTTACGTGGCAATCACACTCCGTGAAAGTCACAGCGCGTTCGATAACGGCTGGTCTGCAATGCTTTACGACGTCAAGGGAGATGAGTACTGCTTCTCCAAGAAGTATGAGCTCCACATCATTGACCGTGTTGGCGGCGGTGACAGCTTTGGCGGCGGTCTGATCTATTCCTTGATGAACGGAAAGTCCACGCAGGCAGCTGTGGAATTTGCGGTTGCGGCATCCGCGCTCAAGCACTCCATCGAGGGCGACTATAACATGGTAACCCTTGCTGAGGTTGAAAAGCTTGCGGGCGGCGACGGCTCGGGAAGAATTCAGAGATAATCTTACATCCAATATAAGCAGCAGGCATCTCAAATGCAAACGTGTTTGGGATGCCTGTTTTTTTGTTTTTTTCTTTTCTTGCGCGAATTTGAATAAGTGAATGCGAACATGGAAAAATAAGAGTAAGAACGATTTTTTTTGGACGGAGAGGAAGAGCATGAAGGAGTTTTGCTATAAAATCGAAGATCCCAACGGAATGCACGCGCGACCTGCGGGAAAGCTTGCGAACTTTGCCAAGCAATTTGAAGAGGAGATTCACGTTGCGTATCGGGAAAAGGAGGCGGATGCCAAAAGACTGCTTTCCTTGATGAGCCTTGGTGCGGTGTTTGGCAGTGTGCTTTGTTTTCGGATCACAGGGGCACGTGAGGAGGAGACCGCGCGTGAATTGGAACGGTTTTGCAACGAAGCATGGGGGAGTGGCACGTCGGTATGAAAATAGATTGTGAAAGAAATACCGTTTGCCGCGGACTTGGAATCGGAAGCGGATGTGCCGCAGGGCGACTTGTCTTTTTTAAGCGCGCGCGTCCCACACAAAGAAGGGAAGGGGCGAGCAATCCCGACGGTGAGCTTTTAAGAGTGAAGCACGCTATTCTTGAAGCGGAAAAACGGTTGAGAGTGCTTTGCGAACGGGTAAAGCATGATACGGGAGAGAGTGAAGCTGAGATCTTTGAGATACAGGCGATGCTTGTGAAGGATGAGGATCTCATGGATGCGATCAGGGAAGAGATCTCGTTCGGGGCGAGTGCCGAGGAAGCGGTCGAGCGTGCGGCAAAAAGATACGCGCAAACACTGGCAGCCCTGGAGGACGGTTATCTTTCGGCACGTGCTGCCGATATCAAGGACGTCTCAGAGCAGATCCTTGGTGCGCTTGCGGGGGGATCGGATGCCGAACCGGCGGATGAGGACGAGCCTTATTTGTTGGTCGCGGACGAATTGACACCCTCCGAGACGGTCAGCCTTGATAAAACGAAAATTTTGGGATTCGTCATCTTTGGGGGAACACCGAATTCACATGCTTCGATTTTGGCGCGCGCGATGGGAATCCCCGCTGTGATCGGAATCGGCGGCATTGCCGCTTCCTATGAAGGAACGTATGCCTTGCTGGATGCATCGGAGGGGACACTGGTGTTGCTTCCCGACGAAGCAACCCTGGAAGCCTTCCAGAAAAGAGCGCACCGAGTGAATGCGCTGGCTGCCGAGCATGAGAAGTATTTAAGATCTCTGATCAACAAGCCAGCCGTAACGAGAAGCGGCAGGCGGATTCTGATCTATGCCAACGTGGGAGACGGAGAGGAAGCGGACAGTGCTTATCTCAACGGTGCGGAGGGGATCGGACTTTTGCGGAGTGAATTTCTCTATCTTTCCTTGGATCGGTATCCCACGGAGGACGAGCTGTTTGAGGCTTACCGTTCCATTGTGACGAGAATGAAGGGCAAACGGATCATCGTAAGAACTCTGGACGTTGGTGCGGACAAGCAGGCATCCTATCTCGGTCTTTTGCCCGAGGAAAATCCGGCACTCGGATTCCGAGGGATTCGGGTGAGCCTTTCCGATGAAGTGCATTTTAAAACGCAGCTCCGTGCCATCTTGCGCGCCTCGGCATTCGGAAATCTTTCTTTGATGCTTCCGATGGTGGTCAGCGCGAATGAGGTCCGAAGAAGCCGCGCGCTGTTGGATACGTGTATGGAGGAATTGCGCAAGGAGGGAATCGGCTTTGATGCGGGTGTGGAGCTTGGGGTGATGATCGAAACGCCTGCCGCAGCGATCATGAGTGACGAGCTTGCCCGTGAGGCGGATTTCTTTTCGGTGGGAACAAACGATCTTTCCCAGTACACGCTGGCGGCAGACCGACAGAATTCGAGACTGGGAGAATTGTGTGAAGAAAACCGAGAGCCTGTTTTGCGCCTGATCGAATATTCCGCACAGAAAATTCATGAAACGGGCGGATGGATCGGGATCTGTGGAGAATTGGCGGCGGATTTGCATCTGACACAACGCTTTGCGGATATGGGAATCGATGAACTGTCGGTTTCGGTTCCTTATCTTTTGGGGCTACGTGAAAAGGTGACGGAATGTAAATAAGGAGGAAGAAGGATGCTCGGAAAAAAGGAAGATCAGCTGTTATCCCCTGCGACAGGGGAGTGTGTTTCACTTTCCGCAATTCCCGACGAAGTGTTTTCCGAGGGAATGCTTGGGAATGGCTTTGGCGTGCAACCGTCGACGGGGGAAATTTGCGCTCCGATTGACGGAAAGGTCGAAAGCGTTGCCGAAGCGAAGCATGCCTATACGATACTGAGCGACAACGGATTGGACGTTCTGATTCACGTCGGAGTGGATACCGTGGGGCTTGGAGGTGTGGGGTTTGTGCCCCGTGTGATTGAGGGGCAGCGCATCCGCGCCGGAGAAGCGCTTGCAAGCGTGGATCTGGATGTGATCAGAAATCAAGGACTTTCCGATACGGTGGCGGTGATTGTTACCAATTCGGAAAGAATTACAAATATTGAATATGCGTACGGTGCTTGCGTTGCGGGAAAGCACGTTGCAATGCGATTCCGTACCGTGAAGAAAGGATAATTTATGTCCGCTACAATGATCAAAGAAAAAAAGAGCGGTGGCTTTTTCAGTGTTCTGCAAAGAGTCGGTAGAGCATTTATGCTCCCGATCGCACTCTTGCCCATTGCAGGGCTTTTGTTGGGTGTGGGTGCTTCCTTTACAAACCTTGCCACGCTGGAAACCTATCAGCTTTTGGGAATTATGGGACCGGGAACGGTTCTGTATTCTGTGTTTTCACTGCTTGCGTCGGTGGGAACCGTTATTTTTGACAATCTTCCGCTTCTGTTTGCCATGGGAGTTGCGCTCGGTATGGCGGAAAACGAAAAGGCGACCGCCACGCTTTCCGCCGCCATCGCTTTTTTTGTCATGCATAAGACCATCAATGCGCTCCTTGCCATCACGGGAAGGCTCGCCGAGGGGGTTATGCAGGAGGGAACGATCGCAAACGTCGTAGGGATCGAATCCTTACAGATGGGCGTGTTCGGAGGGATCATCGTCGGTCTTGGCGTCGCCTTCCTCAACAACCGTTTTTATAAGATCAAGCTTCCCACCGTCATCTCCTTTTTCGGAGGAACGCGCTTTGTTCCCATCATTTCCACCACGGTATATATTCTTGTAGGCGTGTTGATGTTTTTTATATGGCCCTTCGTGCAATCGGGAATTTACGCGCTCGGCGACCTTGTTTTGCGTTCGGGATACGCGGGAACGTTGATTTACGGATTTACAGAGCGTATTTTGATTCCGTTTGGCTTGCACCACGTGTTTTATTTGCCGTTCTGGCAAACGGGTGTCGGTGGCTCTGCCGTGATCGACGGAGTGACGGTCTACGGCGCACAGAATATCTTCTTCGCGGAGCTGGCTTCTCCCAACGTCACTCGCTTTTCGGTTTCCGCATGCCGCTTTATGAGCGGTAAGTTCCCCTTGATGATCTTTGGGCTTCCCGGGGCAGCGCTGGCGATGTATACTGCGGCAAGAGACGAAAAAAAGAAGGTCGCGGGTGGACTGCTGCTGTCTGCGGCGCTGACCTCCATGCTCACGGGAATCACCGAACCGATCGAATTTACGTTTTTGTTCGTAGCTCCCGTGCTTTACGTGATCCATTCCGTGTTTGCGGGACTTGCCTATATGCTGATGCATCTTTTGGACGTCGGTGTGGGGATGACCTTCTCGGGGGGATTGATCGACCTTGTTTTGTTCGGTGTATTGCAAGGAAATGAAAAAACCAATTGGGTGATGATCCCATTGGTTGGAATTCTTTATTTCATCGTATATTTTCTTCTCTTCCGCTTCCTCATCAAAAAGAGAGACTATCAGACTCCGGGACGCGAGATGGGAGACGAGGAGGTCAAGCTCTATACGCGTGCCGATTACAATGAGAAAAAAGGGAAGAGTGCTTCCTCGGAAGAGACCTCGCACACCATTCTTGAAGGACTTGGAGGAAAAGCCAACATCATCGGAGTGGATTGCTGTGCAACGCGACTTCGTGTCAGTGTCAAGGATTCCGAGCTGGTCTCCGAGTCGCTTTTGCGCTCCACAGGAGCACACGGTGTCATCAAAAAAGGCGGTGGTGTGCAGGTGGTCTACGGACCGCAGGTTGCAGTGATCAAAAGCGAATTGGAGGAGTATATCAATTCCTTGGAAGCATAGATGCGAAAACGCATTTGTGTTGCCCCCAATGATAGGGGGTGCCCCAAATTGAAAATTTGAGACCCCCCCATAGGGGCTCGGCAGATTTAGGCGAGAAGCGTCGA
>JAZSMX010000098.1:0-9725 GCA_045536125.1 Eubacteriales bacterium
GATGAGGAAAAGGAGTGCTTTGCACTTCGTCCCATGACCTGCCCCTTCCAGTATCAGGTGTTCTTGAACAAGAAGCGTTCCTACAGAGATCTTCCGATGCGTCTTGGTGAGACCTCCACGCTGTTCCGTAACGAGGATTCCGGAGAAATGCACGGATTGATTCGCGTCCGTCAATTTACGATTTCCGAGGGGCACTTGATTCTTCGTCCCGATCAGTTGGCGGAAGAATTCAAGGGTTGTTTGGAATTGGCAATGTATTCTCTTGAAACTCTGGGGCTCAAGGAGGACTGCTCCTTCCGCTTCTCACAGTGGGATCCGGCTCGTACGGACAAGTACGAAGGAACGCCCGAGCAGTGGGATGAGGCGCAGGGAATTATGAAAAAGCTTCTGGATGAAAACGGTATTCAGTATACCATCGGTATCGATGAAGCTGCATTCTACGGACCGAAGCTGGATATTCAGATCAAAAACGTCTTTGGAAAAGAAGATACGCTCGTTACGATTCAGATTGATATGCTCCTTGCCAAGAAATTCGGTATGGAGTACGTTGATTCCAACAATCAGATGGTAACCCCTTATATCATTCACCGTACTTCCATGGGATGTTATGAGAGAACACTTGCGCTTTTGATCGAAAAATATGCCGGGGCATTCCCGATGTGGTTGGCTCCCGAGCAGATCAGAATCCTTCCGATCGGGGACGAACATATTGCCTATGCAAAGGAGGTACAAAGCAAGCTTGCTGCTGCCGGATTGCGTGTAGAGCTTGACGATTCCTCCAATACGATTGGGTATAAGATTCGCAACACCCAGCTTCAGAAGGTTCCTTACATGCTGGTTATCGGAGCTAAGGAAATGGAAGAGGGAACCGTTGCTGTGAGAAATCGTGCGGGTCAAACAGTGACAAAAAAGGTCGAGGAATTCCTTGGCGAGGCTCTTCTTGAGGTCGCAGAAAAGAGAAGATAATTCTTTCGTATCAAGCGCCGATGAATATTGCTCACTATGGTGGAGCGATGTTCATCGGCGCTCATATTTTTGTCCGTGGATTCATAAGTTGTTCCGAGGTGATGATATATGAAAAGAACACTTTTGAAGCTGACGGCAATTTTCCTCGCTGTCCTATTGGCGCACGGAGCTGTGATTTGTGTACATGCAGAAGAGGTTTTAATCTCGGAAACGAACAAGGAAGTTTCAAAAACCTCGTTTGGTATAGAAGAGGGAAGCCTTGAATTGCCTTGCAAAAGTGCCATTCTGATGGAAGAAAAAACAGGAGAAATTCTCTATATGCAAAATGCAGATGAGGCGTTGCCTCCGGCTTCGGTCACAAAAATCATGACACTGCTATTAATCATGGAAGCGGTTGACGCAGGGATTGTTCATATGGACAGTACCGTTACCGTTTCGGCAAATGCCGCATCCATGGGTGGGTCTCAGATTTATCTGAAAGAGGGCGAAAAAATGACGCTCGAGGAGCTTTTGAAAAGCGTTGTGATCGCATCCGCGAACGATGCAGCTGTTGCGCTTGCCGAGCATCTTTGCGGAAGCGTGGGGACGTTTGTGGAGAAGATGAATAAGAAAGCAAAGTCTCTTGGAATGGAGTCTACTTTTTTTGAAAATCCGACAGGACTTGACGATACAGCTGAAAAGCATTTGACGAGTGCTAAAGATATTGCCATCATGTCCCGTGCACTGATCGCACACTCGGACGTTTTAAAATACAGCTCCATCTGGATGGACACGATCAGAAACGGAGAATTTGGGCTGACCAATACCAATCGATTGGTCCGATTTTATGAAGGCTGCACAGGACTGAAAACAGGCTCTACGTCGAAGGCGGGCTTTTGTGTCAGTGCAACCGCCAGAAGAGAGGGGCTGTCCTTGATTTGCGTGATTATGGGAGCGGAAAGTCGTGATATCAGAAACAACACAGCAACACGTCTTTTGGATTGGGGATTTTCCAAGTATGCGATGTTTACGTCGGAAGAAGGTACTCTTACGCCGATCAAGGTAATCGGAGGAAACCGTGATACTTGTCCGTTGTCTTATCCTGCGTTTGATATGGTGGTGGAAAAAGAAAAGCTTTCATCGATCAAAAAAGCAGTGGTCCTCCCCGAAAAAATTTATGCACCGATCAAAAAGGGCGATACCGTTGGCGCCATTGAGTTTTCCATTGACAAAAAGAACGTAGCCAGCATTCCGTTGGTGGCATCCGAAGAGATTCCAAAAATATCATTTTTTGAGATTTTTGGGGAAATTTTCTTGAAATTCCTCTTGATTTAAAATATAAAAATAAATCTTTGAATTTAGTCTCTTTTTTTGAAAAAGAGTCTTGTATTTTGAAAATAAATGTTGTATAATAAAAACGTTAATTTTGTATCAAAAAGGACGGTCCACAAATGGCACTCAAACTCAATGACAAGTACGTTTCCTCTTTTGTAGGAGAGCATGAAATTCTTCAGATGCAACCTCAGGTTTCCGCAGCAAATAAAATGCTGCGTGAAAAAAACGGTCCCGGCAGCAGCTTTTTGGGATGGTTAGATCTTCCTGTGGACTATGACAGGGAAGAATTTGCAAGAATCAAATCCACCGCGACAAAAATCCGCGAAAAGTGTGATGTTTTAATCGTGATCGGAATCGGCGGTTCTTATCTCGGCGCACGTGCTGTAATTGAGTTTTTGAAAACTCCCGTATACAACTCGCTTCCCAAAGACACCCCTGATATTTACTTTGCCGGAAACGTTATCAGTGCGGATGCTTTGAACGAAGTCTTGGCACTTTGCAAGGGCAAGGATATTTGTGTCAACGTCATTTCCAAGTCCGGCACAACCACTGAGCCCGCAATCGCCTTCCGCGTCTTCCGCAAGCTTTTGGAAGAAAAGTACGGAAAGGACGGTGCGCGCGAACGTATTTTTGTAACGACCGATAAAGCACGCGGAACCCTGAAGAGCTTTTCGACAGACGAAGGTTATGAGACCTTTGTGATTCCCGATGATGTCGGTGGTCGTTTTTCTGTTCTCACAGCATGCGGTCTTTTGCCGATTGCAGTTGCCGGTATCGATATTGATGCTATGATGGAAGGTGCTGCATCTGCCAGACTTGCGTACATGGAAGACGATCTTACCACAAATGATTGCTATCGCTATGCAGCTATCAGAAATATCCTTTACAGAAAAGGAAAGAACGTTGAGGTTCTTGCAAGCTACGAACCCTTTATGGCACTTCTCAGCGAATGGTGGAAACAGCTTTACGGAGAGAGCGAGGGCAAGGATCAACGCGGTATTTTCCCTGCATCCGTTGTTTTCTCCACAGATCTTCACTCCTTGGGACAATACGTCCAGGATGGTGTTCGTATGTTGTTTGAAACTGTGCTTGACGTAGAAGACACCGGTGCAAGCTTCGAAATCCCGAACGATCCCGCAAACATTGACGGATTGAACTTCCTTGCGGGAATGGATCTCAATGCGGTCAAAAAGAAGGCGATGGAAGGAACGATTCTTGCTCATGTGGACGGTGGAGTTCCTAATTTGATCATTTCTTTGAGCGAAAGAAACGAGTTTGTTCTTGGCGAACTGCTTTACTTCTTTGAGCTTTCCTGTGCGATTTCCGGATACCTTCTGTCCGTAAATCCCTTCAACCAACCCGGCGTTGAATCCTATAAGAAAAACATGTTTGCTTTGCTTGGTAAGCCCGGATACGAAGACCTTCGTTCTTCCTTGGAAGAAAGACTCGGATCTCGCTGAAAAAAAGCGAAAAAATGTCCAATTATATCCAAATTAAGTATTGACTTTGCTAATAAAATTTGGTATAATGTATATACGGAAACGGAAAAATCCGATTCCACACTGATTTGTGGAGGTTATAAGTATGTTAAAATTGATTATCGGCGTAAAAGGTACCGGGAAAACCAAGACCTTGATCAATCTGGTCAACGGAGCACTTGAAGTTACCAAGGGCGATGTGGTTTGTATTGAAAAAGGAACCGAGCTGAGATACGATATTAAACCTGCGGCACGTCTTGTCAATGCAGACGAATATATGATTAAGGATGCACAGTCTCTCTATGGCTTTGTAGCTGGAATTTTGGCAAGCAATCATGACGTTACCGATTTGTTTATCGACGGAACTCTGAGAATTTGCCAGCGCGACATGGATGCGTTTGATTTCCTTCTCGGCGAGCTTGAGAAGCTTCTTGAAAAGGTTGATATCAACCTGATCATGACTGTTTCCATGCCTGTTGAAAATGCTTCCGATACGGTTCGCAAGTACATTTAATGTCGATTTAACTTCTTTAAGAGCCGCAGTTCTGCGCTGAAATATGCGAGAACTGCGGTTTTTGAATTTTTAGAGGGAGGTGACCGTCTATGATATTGATTATTGCGGAGAAGCCGAGTCTTGCACGAAATATTGCGGCGGGCATCGGAACCGGCGTACAAAAACGCCAAGGATATTTGGAAGGCGGAGAATACTTGATCACTTGGGCATTTGGTCATTTGTTTTCTCTTTGTGATATTGAATCATACCGTCCGCAAGAAAACGGAAACACACGCTGGACGATGGCAAATCTTCCGTGCTTCCCCGAGGAATTTCGTTTTGAACTTAGAAAGGGAAGTGATAAAAAAACGGACAGTGGCGTGGAACGTCAATTCGAGGTGATCCGCGCGCTTTGCAACCGTCCGGATGTAGATACTATTGTCAACGCGGGGGACGCTGACCGTGAGGGTGAAATTATTGTTCGTCTTTGTATCAACAATGCACTTACGGATCGCACCAAAAATTTAAAGCGTCTTTGGTTGCCGGACCAGACTCCGCAAACCGTAAGCCGCGCTCTTAATGAAATGAAAGATGAATCGGAGTACGATCTTTTAGCGTCCGAAGGGTTTGCGCGAACCTATATCGACTGGCTCTACGGAGTAAATTTAACGCGTTATGCGACGTTGAAAACAGGAACGCTTTTGAGAGTCGGAAGAGTAATAGTTCCCATTGTCAAGGCGATCTATGACCGAGATATGGCAATCCGCAATTTTGTTCCCGGAAAGTATTTTGCAATGTTGAGCAAAGAACCGACCAACGGTGAAATCATCGAATTGCTCTCAAAAAACAAATTTGAACCCGATCAATATGAGAAGGCTTTAAAAACCTGCGCTCTTTATAATCAAACAGGCGCGGTTGTTACAGGGGTAAAAAACAAGAAGGATACTTTGTTTGCGGGCAAGCTCTTTTCGCTTTCCAAGCTGCAGAACGTATTGAGTAAAAAGTACAAAATGTCCATGCAAGAAAGTCTGGATATCATTCAAGGGCTTTATGAAAAAGGATATTTGACCTATCCCCGTACCAATTCCGAATATCTGGCAACCGCGGAAAAGGATAAAATCAAGCAAATTCTTGCCAATTGTGCAAAGCTCGGATATCCCGTGAAGTTCAAAGAAAGCAAAAGCATTTTTGACGATAGCAAGATCGAATCTCACTCTGCTTTGACACCCACGTATAAGATCCCCGAAAAAGCGCAGTTAAACGAACGGGAAATGCAGGTTTATTCAACGGTTTTTCGCCGTTTTATTGCCGTGTTCTGTGCAGAAGATTGTTTGGTTAACAAAACGGAAATCACCATTGCCGTGGGAGATCTTGAAACGTTTACGCTCAAAGGAATGGTTGTTTTGGAAAAGGGTTGGACAAAATATGATGATTTTAACCAAAAAGACAAGGTTCTACCGGCTTTGAAAAAGGGAGATCCGGTTAACATCGATTTCAAGCCGACGGAAAAGGAGACTTCGCCACCAAAGCATTACACGGTCGAAACCTTGAATAATTATCTGAAAAATCCCTTCAAGGATGAGAAAAAAGCTGCAAAAGAGGCACTTGACAGCGAAGATCTGGCTGAAGTGGACGATTCCGAGGATTATAAAGCTATCTTTGAGGGGCTTGAGCTCGGTACGGAGGCTACCAGAACCGGAATCATTGACAATGCGCGAAAAAGCGGTTATATCGATTTGAAGAAAGATGTATATACGATTTTGCCGGGAGGCGAATTTTTGATAGAATCCCTTGTTCAGATGCAGATTACAATGGATAAATATAAAACTTCGCAGCTTGGACAAGCTCTGAAAAAGGTCTATAAGGGAGAAATCAGCATTCGAGACAGCGTAAAGCTTGCACAGGCAGAGATTGCACAAGTCTTCGATAAAAAAGCCGATGTGAATCTTTCCCGTGACAGTGAAACCGGATTTTTCGGAGACGTGATTGGAAAATGTCCGCTCTGCGGGAAAGACATTAAGCGGTTTCGATCCTTTTATGGCTGTACGGGATACAAAGACGGATGTAGGCTGTCTGTTAACATCAGTATTTGCGGTCGCGTCATTTCCGTTGCCAATATGAAGCTTTTGTTGGAAACAGGAAAAACATCCGTTATAGAAGGGTTTGTTTCTTCGCGAACAAAAAAGACCTTTGACGCAGCATTGCGACTGGAAAACGGCAGGGCAGTGTTCGATTTTGAAAAGAAACGCACTTCTTTGAATCCCGATCTTCCGATATGGGATGGGGAAGGTGCCCCTTTGCCGGAACCGCCTCCGGGATATTAATATATATCTTTTATGGGGCATGGTGTAATACCAAAGTAAAGAGGGCACCTAATGAAAATGAAAGTTGTGGTGCTTTCAAAAAAATACAGTTAATTAAACACATAGGTGAGGTTGCCATTATGAATGCTTATGTCGATCCTGCTTTGATTGAAAAGTGGTATAAACTATTAAAATTTCCTAAAAAATACGATGCTGAATTTTACGATGCGCTCAATAATATAAAAATCCGAAAGGATGTCTCTGTTTACACGTATGATTTGAAATCGACGGATGGGAAAAAGAATCTTCTTTCTTTTCTTTATATGTGCGAGGATTTGGAAAAAAGATATGAGGAACGGGGAATTCCGAAAGAGATTCTTATAGACACTCTCGAAGATCTTGTCAGATGGACCGAAACATGGAGTGGACTAAAAAACGAGCTGTATTTAGGTCAGCTGACGTGGGTGTCGCTTCATATGAAGATGGAGATCTTTAAGATCGGACGGTTGCAGTTTGCGATGCAAAAAGCGGGACATGCGATCGTGCAATATGATATTGCGGCAGACGATGACATCATAGGCATTCATATTCCTGCCGCAGGATCTATGCCGCGTGAGGCATGTATTGAGTCCTTAGAACAAGCGAGGCGCTTTTTCGATACATTTTATCCCACGTATCACTATGATTATTTTACCTGTCACTCTTGGTTACTCGATCCCACCTTAGATGAGATTTTACCGCAGGGAAGTAATATTTTGAATTTTCAAAAAATGTTCAATATAGCTTTTACAGAGCCTTCCGATGCACTCTTGGGTTACGTGTTCCAATGGATGACAAACCGAGAGGCGGTAAAGAACATGGTGGTGCACTCAAGCCTTGCCAAGAAGGTACAAGCCAGACTTATGGAAAACGGAACTTTTTATGAGGGTTATGGCGTAATACCGAAATAAGGAAAACACATAAAAAACTGTGAAGCATTCTTAGGAAAGGCCGCTTCACAGTTTTTTGTTTTGTAATAAAAATTTGTAATGTGATGTGCATAGACGGATAGATATAGATTCATGAACCGTATAAAATTTGCATTTGTTCGGTATAAAAATTGATAGGGAAATCGATTGATAAAGAAATTCTGATATATTACCAACTATACAAAATGCAAATTTTGTATAGTTGGGGGTATGGAAAAGGACGGTTTTCTGCGATTTTTCGTGTTTTTCAGAAAACCGTCCTGTTTTTAGTATATATGATGATAAATAGCCCGGATAAGAAGTTTTATCATCTCTTCGGTGATCTCTTCCTTGATTTGTGACAATGGTTTACTTTTAAAATCGTCTTCATCGGTTCATCAATTCATCAATCAACTCTGCAACGTTTTTCTCCTGAAATAAAAGCTGCGATATTGGAAGCCATTTCTTTCAATACTCTGATGCGAGTTTCATAACCCCCCCAAGCCATGTGCGGTGTCAAGATGACATTCGGCATCGCTTTTACCGCCTGTAAAGGATGATCCTCCGGCATGGGTTCTACACTGTAGACGTCTACACCGATGCCGCCAAGTCTTCCATCTACAACGGCACTTGCCAGTGCTTCTTCATCAATAACAGCACCACGTGCTACGTTGATCACAATTGCATCGGATTTCATCATGGAAATATGATGACCGTCAAGCATGCCTCTGGTATTGTCATTGAGCGGAACGTGAAAAGACAGAATATCGGATTCTTTGCAAATCGTATCAAAATCAACACAATCCCAGCCTTCGATCGGTGTCCGTTTATGTACGAGAATACGGCATCCCATTGCCTTGGCAACCTTTGCAACCTGGTGTCCGATGTTTCCAAAGCCAACAATTCCCCAGGTCTTCCCTGCTATTTCATGATAAACAGGGAAGAGGCAATTGGCAATTCCCTTCCGTGTATATTCCCCACTTGCTACAAAATCTTTATACTCCGAAAGGTGTGTCAGCAGCGAAAGCGCCATACCAATCGTGACTTGGGAAACACATTGCGTTGAATATCCCACTACGTTGCATACAGCGATTCCATGAGCTCTGCAATACGTAAGATCAATATTGTCGTACCCCGTAGCAGCCACGCAAATGAGCTTAAGCGATTTTGCAAGCGGTAAGTTTTGAGAGTTTAACTTCAACTTGTTGAGAATCAAAACCTCTGCACCGGATACGTGATCTTCAAATTCTTCCGCGGTAGTCCCTTCATACACGGTCACGTCACCAAGTAAATCAAACAACAGTCTTATTTGATCCAACACGTCGATTCCAAGAGTGGCTGCATCTAAAAACGTAATTTTCATAACGAACAATCTCGCTTTCCAAAATATTGCTTTGCATACATTATAGCATACGATTTGCTTTTTTGTCAATTGTTTTCAAAATGTGTGAAAAAAACAAATAAAATTTTAATTTTTTGTTGCTTTTTGTATTTACATATGATATAATTGATGACAGAATCAATTTGTTCGTAAGAGCCAGTGCAAAGGCTGCTTCTGCGAATCAAGGATTTTATTAAACGTTTGTTTTTGGAGGAAGAAACATGGCAATCAAAATGAGAGTCCTTTACGGCTCCGGTAAAAAGAAGATTAAAACCATCGCGTCTGAAATCAAAGCGCACTATGATCTTGGTGTCAACGCAGTTGATACGATCCCCCCTGCCTATTCTTGTGATATAGAAAGAATTGTAATTTTGATCATCTCTGCAAAGGGTCCCGTGAATGACTCGTTGCGTTTGTTCTGCCAGGAGTTGACCAAAGCACGTGCTCAGAACATTGCTTTGATCATTGACGGTGACGAAAAAGCCGCACAAAATGTAAAGGAAATCATCGAAACTGTAGCAAACAATGCAGTCTACGAAGAGGTTCTTTACATTAATGGCGGCATGCCCATCTTTGGCGGTTCTGTAAAGCCCGAAGAATTGAACACAGTCTTTGAGTGGACGGACCGCGTCGTTGCAAATCTGAAGTAAAAACAAAAAAGCGGCAAGTCGGAGGCCAAGCGGTCTTAGGAAGACAACACTTGAAACCAACTCCTTGGCTCACAGAACGACATGGCTACGATCCGACTTCTTTGGCGGTTCTGTAAAGCCCGAAGAATTGAACACAGTCTTTGAGTGGACGGACCGCGTCGTTGCAAATCTGAAGTAAAAACAAAAAAGCGGC
>JAZSMX010000142.1:0-13028 GCA_045536125.1 Eubacteriales bacterium
AGCCGCCCTTGACCTTAATGAGGAGGCGGTAAAGAATCTTGCCGCTGAGCTTAAGGCAGAGGGCTTTATCTGTGAGGGCTACAAGGCAAACGTCCTTGATACCGCTTCCCTTGAGGAGGTGCATAAGGCAGTGCTTAAGGACCTTGGCGAGTGTGATATTCTTGTAAACGGAGCAGGCGGAAACAATCCAAGAGCAACAACCGATAACGAGTATCATCACGAGGCAAAGGAGGGGGGCAAATCCTTCTTTGATTTACAACCCGAGGGCGTTGATTTTGTATTCAAGCTTAATTTCCAGGGAACCTTGCTTCCCACACAGGCTTTTGCAAAGGATATGGTAGAAAAGAAGGGCGGATGCATCCTCAACGTTTCCTCGATGAATGCATACACACCTCTCACAAAGATCCCCGCGTACTCCGCTGCAAAGGCAGGTATCTCCAACTTTACGCAGTGGCTGGCAACGCACTTTGCAGGAACGGGCATCCGTTGCAATGCGATTGCTCCCGGATTTTTGGTATCCGCACAGAACTATAAGCTTCTCTTCAACGAGGATGGCACGCCTACCGCAAGAAGCGCGAAGATCCTCAACGGAACTCCTATGGGCAGATATGTGGATGCTTCCGAGCTTCTCGGTGGTACGCTCTTCCTGTGTGATGAGAAGTCTGCATCGGCAGTTACCGGTGTCGTTCTTCCGATCGACTGCGGATTTGCGGCATACAGCGGTGTTTGATTCTATTACGTAAAAAGCATAAGGGGGCGAGTCAAATGCGGAAACGCATTGGTACTCACCCCCGACGTTTTTTGCATGGCGGCAGGTCAGCGTCATTTTTTGAATTTCAGATAAAATCCACTGGAATTGCGGCGAAACCTGCAAATTCCGCGCCTCAAAAAACTACCCTCGGCTTTTTGGGGAGGGGCTGAGCGCCGACTCAGCCTCTTGTGTGTGAATCGGCATGGCATATTCACCAATAAAGAAAAACCAAACAATATAAGGATTGGTATTTTGTTGCCTTGACATCCTTCACTTTGAGAGATATAATATAGAATGAAGAGAAACGCCCCATGCTGGGGATCATGAAGAGTAAAAGTACAGGCGATGGTAGACCTTCAGTGCTCATCGAACGGGGAGTTGTCGATGGGACGAAAGAAGCTTTCCGAGCTTCGCGGTTTGTGCTTTGCATCCCGCTTCATACAGGCTTGACCGAGCAGACCGCTGCTTTTTTCAGAAGAGGTCTCTCCTTTTTGCCGCTATGAGTGGAAAAAGGAGGAGTCTATGAAAAAAAAGAATACGGATGCAGGACTGCGTTCCAATATGAATATGCGAGGCAGGGTACAGGTGGTTGCTGTCTCGGCACTTTTTTGCGCCCTGAGCATTGTTTTTGGAAAGTATCTGGCGATTTCTGTCGGACCCGTGCTTCGGTTCAGCTTTGAAAATCTTCCCATTTTAATGAGCGGTGTTCTTTTTGGCCCTGTTGTGGGGCTTTGTGTGGGAGTTGTTGCCGATCTGTTAGGATGCGTTTTGGTGGGATACACAATCAATCCGATCATCACGTTGGGAGCGGCTTCCATCGGTCTTTTATCAGGTTTATTATATCGACTTTTTTCGCGTCTTCCTCTCTTTTTGCGACTACTTTTCTCGGTGATCCTGTCCCATGTGATCGGTTCTGTACTGATCAAGACCTGGGGACTTTCGGCGTTTTACGATATGCCGTTTTACCTGCTGCTTCTTTGGCGGCTTCTCAATTATGCGATCGTGGGAGCTGCTGAATGCGCAATTTTCTATTATCTTATGCGTCATAAGGCTGTCAAGACGCAGATCGAGCGTCTGAAAAGATGATTTTTAAGGATGGACTGTTATGAATTACGAAGAATCTCTCGGGTATATCCACTCAATCAATTGGAGTTTTTGCAATTTGGGGTTGGAGCGTATTACTGAGCTTTGCCAAAAATTGGGAAATCCCCAGGATGAATTGAAATTCATCCATGTGGCGGGAACAAACGGAAAGGGTTCTGTTTGTGCAATGCTTGACGAGACACTTCGTGCGGCGGGATATCGCACGGGGCTTTATACCTCTCCCTACATTCGTCAATTCAATGAACGGATGAAGGTGGATGGGGAAATGATCTCGCGCGAGGAGCTGGCAGAATTGACGACACTGGTGCGTCCCATTGCCGATGCGATGGCGGAAAAGCCGACTGAGTTTGAACTGATTACTGCGATTGCATTTGAATATTTCCGACGTCATCAGTGTGACGTGGTTGTCCTTGAGGTCGGACTCGGCGGTCGTCTGGATTCGACCAACATCATAAAAGCTCCCATGCTTTCGATTATTACGGGGATTGATTTCGATCACGTTGCCATGCTTGGAAATACGATCCAGGAGATTGCTGCGGAAAAGGCGGGAATTATCAAAGATGGGTGTCCTTGCCTTTACGGCGGAGCAGAAAACGCTGCATACCGTACGATCCGAGCCATTGCGGATAAGCGCCATGCTCCTTTTTACACGGTGGACAGATCCACTCTTTCCAAAAAGGAAAGTACCTTGGAAGGCACTGTGTTTGATTTTGATCGGTATCAGTCATTGCAGCTTTCTCTTCTCGGTGCTTATCAGCCGTATAATGCGACGATCGTTCTCAGTGCTTTGGAAATCCTTAAGTCGCAAGGCTTTATGATCAATGAGGAGCATATCAGACGCGCCTTTTCTTCTGTTCGTTGGATGGCACGCTTTGAGCAGATTGCGACCGATCCCGTTGTGATCTACGACGGCGGTCATAACCAGCAGGGCGTTGCAGTCGCCGTGCAGAGCATTCGGGAATATTTTTCGGATCTCAAGGTCAATATCCTCAGCGGTGTCATGGCGGACAAGGATTATGATGCGATGATTGAGGAATTGAAGCCGGTGACGAGAAAGGCTTTCACGGTCACACCGCACAATCCGCGTGCGCTTTCCTCCGAGGAATATGCGCATTCCTTTGCTCTCCATAAGGTGGATGCCGTTGCATTTGAAACGATTGAAGATGCGGTCAATGCGGCAGTTGAGGACAGTCGTAGGAACGGCATTCCCTTGATTTGTCTCGGTTCTCTCTATCTTTACAGCGACGTATACGATGCTGTAATACAGGCGATCAACGCTTGACGGAATGATCGCTTTACGTGAGTTCGTAACCATCCTCACGATAAACAAAACTAAGGAGATTTGAAAAAATGAAGGCTCAAAACAGTAAAAAAAGCTTGATCTATGTCGCACAGGCAGGTGTCATCGGGGCATTATACACGGTTATTACCGTGTTGATTGGCCCCCTTGGCAGCGCCGCAATCCAGTGTCGCATCTCGGAGGCGCTTTGCGTGCTTCCTTTTTTTACCCCTGCGGCAATTCCGGGATTGACTGTCGGGTGCTTGATTTCCAACTTGTTGACGGGGTGTCTTTGGCAGGACGTGATTTTTGGAACACTTGCGACCTTGCTCGGTGCAATCGGGGCATATGTGCTCAGGCGCTTCCCGTATCTTGTACCTTTGCCGACGGTGATCGCCAATACGTTGATTGTTCCCGCGGTTCTCGTATGGGCTTATCACGTGGAAGACGGATATGCGTTTTTGACATTGACCGTTGGAATCGGAGAGATCATTTCTGCTTACGTTTTGGGAATTCTTCTTTTAGTTGCCCTTCGAAAAAACTGCAAAGGACTGTTTGATCTCTGAGGGCTTGAAATAATTTTGATGGGAGTTTTGTATGAGGGACGTTGAGATATTGCTTCCGCGTGAGGTTTCGCAAGCACTGGAGCTTTTGGAAAAGCATGGCTATGAGGCTTACGTGGTGGGAGGATGTGTGCGCGACAGCCTTCTTGGAAGAGTCCCGAACGATTGGGATATCACAACGTCTGCATTCCCTGAGGAAATGAAGCGCGTCTTTTCGGATTTTCGTGTGATCGAAACGGGAATCAAGCACGGAACGCTCGGCGTGCTGATCGACGGAATGCTGCTTGAAATCACAACCTATCGGAGCGACGGTGAATATTTGGATCACCGACATCCTTCCTTCGTCACGTTTTCAAGAAGCATCAAGGACGATCTTTCACGAAGAGATTTTACGGTCAATGCCATGGCATATCATCCTATGAGAGGACTTGTTGATTTGTTTGACGGATGCCGTGACCTTGATTTCGGGATCGTTTGTTGCGTTGGGAATCCCGTCAAAAGATTCCGCGAGGATGGATTGCGGATTCTGCGCGCGATTCGCTTTTCGTCGGTGCTTGATTTCTTTATCGATAAGGATACGGAGGATGCAATTTTCGGATGCGCGGGACTCCTTTCCGGAATTGCCTTTGAACGGGCGCGTGAGGAGCTTTGCAAATTAATCTGCGGCAAAGGTTGTGTCCGTGTGCTTCGCGCATACGTGGACGTTTTACGCCAGATCATGCCAGAGTTGATTCCAATGGTCGGATTTGAACAAAATACCAAATATCATTGCTATGATGTGTTTGAGCATACGCTCCATGCGTTGGAGCAGGAGAAAACAGGTGATTTGATTACCCGTCTTTCTATCCTTTTTCATGATATCGGAAAGCCTCTTTGCTATACGGAAGATGAGATGGGAGGGCATTTTAAAGGGCATGCGCAGTTGAGCGTGGAGATTGCGGAACGCGCTATGCGTCGCCTGCGCTTTGATAACGATTCGATTGCTCGTGTATCAAAGCTTGTGGAACTGCATGATCTTCCGCTCGGTACGGATCGGAAAAGTGTCAGGCGCTTGATGATGAAGCTTTCGGATGAGGACGTGCTGCGGCTTTTGGAGCTCAAGCGCTGTGATCGCTTGGCACACGCCGAGGCTTTCAGAAATTTGACAGCGGAATATGAGTTGATCCCTTGCGTGATGAAGGATTTGAGAGATGAGGATGCTTGTCTTTCCGTATCGAAGCTTGCTGTCAACGGCAATGATCTGATTATGCTTGGTATGAAGCCGGGAAAGGAAATCGGAGAATTGTTGCAGCGGTTGTTTGAGGGTGTTCTGGATGAGCGGCTTGAAAATAGTAAGGATGCGTTGCTTTCAGAGGCACAGAGAATATTGAACGGTTAAAAATGGGGTGTTTCAAATGCGATTTGCGTTTGAGATACCTCTTTTTTTGCATTTACGAAAAAAATGAGATTTTTATCAATCTCCTTGACAAAAAAATCGGTCAATGATATAATGAAATCGTAGAATTTTGATTTTTTCAGTAAAGGAGAATGAATATGTATCAAGGATTGAAAATCAAAGCCCCTTTCTTTGAGGTGGGACCGAAGGCAATTATTTACGGCGAGGAAATGCTGAAGCTTGCCAAGGTCATTGACAAAACCGCGATGAAGTACGATGTAGATGTTATTGTGACGCCTCAGTATACAGACATCAAGCTCTTGGCTGACAATACCGAGAGAATTCTGGTGTTTGCTCAGCACATGGATTCCTTGCGTCCCGGAAGAGGACTTGGCAGCGTGCTTCCAGAAGCGGTCAAGGCAGCAGGTGCGGTCGGTGTAATGCTTAACCATGCAGAAAAGCCCCTGTCTCTTGAAGAGATTGAAAAGACGATTGCCCGTGCGGACGAGGTAGGACTTGGCACCATCGTTTGTGCTGACACCGTAGAGGACGTAAAGGCGATTGCGAAAATGTCCCCGAACCTGATCGTGGCAGAGCCCACCAATCTGATCGGTACGGGAACAACGAGTGATTCTAACTACGTTCTGGATACCATCAGAACTGTCAGAGAGATCAATCCCGATATCATGGTGCTTCAGGGTGCGGGAATCTCCAACGGACAGGACGTTTACAATACGATCAAGCTCGGCGCAATGGCAACGGGCTCCACAAGTGGCATTCTCAAGGCTGCAGATCCTTATGCAATGGTAGAGGAAATGCTTTACAACCTGAGAAAAGCATGGAACGAAATGCACGGTGAATGATATGAAAAAGGAAAGCTTGGCAGCGGCAAGAGCCGCGTATCAGATTGAGGCGGAATGCCTTACCCAGATGATTTCGTATTTTGACGACGATGCTTTTTCCAGGGCGGTAGAGCTGTTGAAAAATGCTCCTCGTATCGGAACCTCCGGTTGCGGTCATTCGGGAATTCTTTGTCAGCATTTTTCTCACCTTTTGTGCTGCATTGAGCAGCCCGCGAAATTCGTTTCTCCTGCAGAAGCGGTGCACGGCGGCATGGGATTCTTGCAAAAGGGTGACGTTATGGTGCTTGCTTCGCGCGGAGGAAAAACAGGGGAGCTCCTTCCCATCATGCGTATTTGCAAGGAAAAGGGTGTTCATATCATCACAATCACGGAAAACATGGAGTCTCCCTTGGCAGAGGGAGCTGACGTTGTACTCAAGCAGTTCGTGAATCGCGAAACCGACAAGTACAATTCTCAGGGGACAACCTCTTCCACGGCACTTTGCATGATCTTCCATTCATTGCAGACTGCATTGATTGAGGAAACTGATTATAAAAATGAGCAGTTTGCCTTGATTCATCCGGGCGGAGCTGTGGGTGAAAGACTGAACAAGTATTGAACGTAAGGAGGGGCTTCTGATGCATTTGATGGGAATTGATATGGGAACCACCTCCGTAAAAACGGCGGTGTTCAACGAGCGTTTGGAAGAAAAGAAAACACTGAGTGCGGACTACACCTTGGAATCCAAGGGCGATATCGTTGAATTTGAGGCGGAAAAATATTGGACCATCGTAAAGGAAGAAATCGAAAAGATAAAGCGTGAGCTTTGTGTGGATGCTTTGGCGATCGACACCCAATGTGAAACACTGATTTTAACAGACGAAGAGGGAAATCCCGTTCGTAAGGCGATCGTTTGGCTGGACAACCGTGCTACGGAAGAGGCGCAGATGATCGAGGCGCATTTTGGAAGACAAAAGGTTTACGAGATCACAGGACAGCCCGAGATTACGGCAACCTGGCCGGCTTGTAAGCTCCTTTGGGTTCGTAGAAACGAGCCTGAGGTCTGGGCGAAAACAAAGCGTGTATTTCTGCTTGAGGATTACATCCTTTTCAAGATGACAGGAAAGTTCGTGACCGAAAAAACACTGCAATCCTCCACAATTTATTTTGATATTACCAACAATTGCTGGTGGGATGAGATGCTGGACTTTGTCGGTGTCAAAAGGGAAATGTTGCCTGCACTTCTTGACAGCGGTGTTCGCATCGGCGAATACGAAGGTATCGCGGTTGTTACAGGTGCGATGGACCAGGTCTCCGGTGCGATCGGTGCGGGCGTTGTTAAGCCGGGAATCGTGAGCGAAATGACGGGAACGACCATGGTGATCTTTATGCCGTCGGAAAAATTCCCCGCATACGATCCGGCAAGCATCGTTCCTTGCCATTATAATTATGACGGGAAGTACTGTTTGCTTTCTTGGTCTCCCACGGCGGGAATGGCGTTGAAATGGTTCAAGAACGCACTTTGCGAAAATTTTTCCTTCAGAGAGCTTGATGAGATTGCTGAAAAGATTGCTCCCGGAAGTGACGGTGTGACCTTCCTTCCGTATCTTTGCGGATCTACCATGCCGAAATATAACCCGAAGGCGAGAGGAAGCTTTACAGGTCTTACGACCGAGCACGGTCGCGCGCATTTTGTACGTAGTGTCATGGAATCAGTTTCCTGCATGCTCAAATCCAATCTGGATTATCTGAATCTTGACGTGGATGAGATCCGTGCTATGGGTGGCGGCGCTTCGAGTCCCCTTTGGTGTCAGATGAAGGCGGATATGACAGGAAAGAAGCTCGTGACACTCAAAAACAAGGAAACGGCTTGCTTGGGAGTCGCGATCCTTGCGGGTGTCGGAACAGGTGTGTTTGAAAGCGTCGAGGCTGCGTGTCGAATGGTTGAGATCAGCCGTGCGTATACTCCTACAGATACCGATTATTCCGAATGCTACGAAAGATACGTGGCATACGATCGAATTTTGAATGTATAAAAGGAGAGAAATCGATGACGAAGGTTGCATTTGTCGGCTTTGGAGAAGTCAATACTCCGATTGATATCATAATTAGAAAATGCGAAGCCGCTGCAAAAGGGCTTGAAGATGAGGGCTTGGAGCTTGTCAAGGTATACCCCGTGACCGACGATTACGAGGAAAAGGACATCAAGAAGGCTGTTGATGCGTTGAAGGGCAAGGAGTTTGACTGCCTCGTGGTATGCATCGCCGGTTGGATCCCCACACATGCCGTTGTCAAGGTGACCGAGCATTTCCGTGAAAAGCCGATGGTGCTTTGGGGGCTTTGCGGATGGATGGAGGACGGACGTCTTGTCACCACCGCGGACCAGGCGGGTACAACGGCGATCCGGAAGACCTTCTTTGATCTTGGTTATACCTTCAAGTACATCTATGATATCATCGGTCTTCCTTCGAATACCAAGAAGGTGGCTCAGTATGCACGTGCCGCAGAGGCTGCCGCAAGACTTCGCCACGCAAGAAGCGGCATGGCAGGCTACCGTGATATGAATCTTTACGGAACGCAATGTGACGGTCCTTCGCTCAAGAGAGTGATAGGCCCTGAGATTGAGACCTTTGAAATGCTTGAAATCGAGCAGCGCTACCGGAAGGTGACTGATGCGGAAAAGCAGGCGGTGATCGATCGCTGTATGTCCAAGTGGAAGTTCCTCAAGGAAGCTAAGAGAGAGAGCATGGAAAAGGCGGCGGGATATTATCTTGCGATTAAGAGCATTTGTGATGAACGGGGGTATGAGGCAATTTCCCTCAAGGACGTTGACGGTATGAAGAAGCTTTTGGGCTTTCCCCCCGCTCCTATCTTTATGCTTTTAGCAGACGAAGCGGGACTTGTCACTGTTCCCGAAAACGATTGCCTTGGAAACATCACGCAGCTGATGGTGAAGTATCTGACCGGTCAGTGTGCGCCTTATCTTGAATTTTATGAGTTTTTTGAGGACAGTGTTCTGGCAGGCGTTCCCGATTATGTTCCGGGAGAAATCGTTGACGGAGACATTACCGTGATGCCCGCGGCGTTTGGCGAGCTTTCGGAGGGAATTCTCAACGTCAGCCGTGTCAAGGGCGGTGAGCTTACCATGTGCAGATTGACCGCATGCAACGGTGAGTACTATATGCATATGGTCAAGGGGGTTGGAAAAACACCCATGAAGTGGGAAGAGGCAGGTTGGACGCAGCCTGCACCGCAGTTGCCCGGTCTCCGGATTGAGCTTGATGACGTTCCTGCGTTTGCACAGAGTGTGATGTGTCAGCACTATATTATTTCTTACGGTGATCATACGGGCTTGATAGAGGATCTTTGCTCGATCCTCGGAATTGAAATTATCTAAAAAGGGGCGAAACAAACATGATATACATTTTGGATACTGCAGATCTTGAAGATATTCGGCATTGCAACGAGTACTATCCTTTGGCAGGCGTTACAACGAATCCTTCCATCATTGCAAAGGAGCGTTCGGATTTCTGGGAGCTGATTAAGCAAATTCGTGCAATCATCGGCCTTGATAAAATGCTGCACGTTCAGGCAACCGAAGAGACTGCGGAAAAGATTGTAGAGGAAGCAAAGCTTCTTCGCGACAAAGTGGATGGAGATTTTTATATCAAGATTCCGATTTGCGAAGAGGGCTTGAAGGCGACGATGATGCTGAAGAGAATCGGCATGAAGGTGACGATGACCGCGATTATTACCCCTGCACAGGCTTTGATCGCAGCGCGTGCGGGCGCGGATTTTGTTGCGCCCTACGTCAACCGCTTGGATAGCATTCTGAGTGACGGTACACGTGTTGTAACCGAGATCGTGGAGGAGTTTCAGGTTCACGGAATACAGTCGAAGGTGCTTGCGGCAAGCTTCAAAAATGCGGAGCAGGTACATAAGTGTGCTCTTGCCGGCTGTCACAGTGCGACCGTAACGGCGGACATTATGAAATCCTTGATTTCACACCCCATGACGGATGCCGCAATCGAAGGCTTCCGTAAGGATTGGTGCACTGCTTACGGGGACAAGAGAATATCCGATTTTTGATATTGAACCAAGGAGACTTTTTCTTATGAATCATGTAAAATTCGGTTGGAGCGAGGTAAGGCTTGTTCCCGACGGAAAAAAAGTAAATCTGGCGGGACAGTTTTATGAAAGAATCACGGACAAGGTAAGAGATCCCTTATGCGTGACGGCTCTTGCGGTTGACTGCGGTGGCGAAAGCGCAATTTTCTGTGCGTGCGATCTGGTTTCCACCAGCCATACTCTTTTGGAGCACGTACGTGATTTGTTGAGCGACGAGCAGGATATTCCTCTGGATCGCATCATCGTCAGCGCGATTCATACACACACGGGACCTTCTTATGCAGAACGTTCGGATGTGTCTGCTATCTTCGGTGCATCTCTGGACGTTCTTGAAGAATACATGCCCGAGGACGTGAAGTACGAAAAGCTGGTTGAAGCTGAAACGGATGAAAATTTCTTTGACGGCGAAGAGGCGTACGAGTACATTGCAAACCGTATTGCCGAAGCTGCGAAAATCGCTTGGAGATCAAGAAAGGACGGTGCGTATGCATCTGCCTTCGGCCGTGCGGCTGTCGGTATGTGCAGAAGAGTTTGCTACGATGACGGAAGTGCCAAGATGTGGGGTGACACCAACATGGCAAACTTCACCGAGCTTGAAAGTGGGAACGATAGCGGTATCGAACTGATTTTTGTTGCGGATGAGAATGAAAAGCTGACGGGTGTTGTTGCCAACGTGGCGTGCCCCTCTCAGGTTTTGGAGCACAGAAGCTTTATGTCCGCAGACTATTGGGGAGACGTCAAGAAGCTTTTGCGCGCAAAGTACGGAGAAGATATTTTCCTTTTGCCCCTTTGCTCGGCAGCAGGAGATCAGTGTCCCAGAGACATGATCCGTTGGGTAGAGCCCGAAACGCCGATCGATGATCCCAATATCGAGAGAGTCAATCCTCCCGAGAGAATTGCGGATCCTTCGATGTTTGACGTCAAGGGCTGTGAGCTTGCGGCACGCCGTATCGCAAACGAGATCTTTTATGCTTACGATGATATTACCTCTTACGTCAAGAATAGCGTATTGGTACACAAAACCATCAAAATGGACGTTCCGATCCGCCGTGTTACCATAGCGGAAAAGAATTACGCGTTGAAGCAGATTGAGGATTTCTTCAAGGAGCACAAGGGGAACATCAATTACCGCGATAACGCGAGATTGCACATCTATGCCGGAACGGTCAGCAGATATCAGGCGCAGCAGTTGGTCGACGTGGATGAAATTGAAGTGCACGTGCTGCGTTTGGGGGATATCGCATTTGCTACCAACCCCTACGAGCTGTTCCTGAACTACGGTAATCAGATTCGTGCAAGAAGCCTTGCAAAGCAGACGCTTCTTATTCAGCTCTGCTGCGGTTCGCGCGGATATCTTCCTACCAAAAAGGCGGAAGAGGGAAGCCATTATTCCGCATATGTGTCCAGCGGAACGACAGGACACGTTGGTGGAGAAATGCTGGTTCGCAGAACGGTAAACGAAATCAATACAATGTTCAGATCATAAAAACATGGGGCTGTCACATTTGACGAGAACGAAAAAGCCCGTGGAGAAAAGAAAAAAGTCCCGTTTTCCGGTAAAATCAGAAAATGAGACAGGAATCGGCTGAATTTCTTCGAAATTCTCCAAAATATTACGGGCTAATTCTTGCGCCGAATTCGGGGCTCGACGTACCTTTGTACGCCTCACGCCCCGAATTCGACGCTTCTCGCCTAAATCTGCCGAGCCCCTATGGGGGTGTCTTAAATTTTCAATTTGAGACACCCCCTTTCGAGGTTAAAAAGGAGATACAGATGGAGCTTTCGAAGGAGATCATTCAATACATTAAGGATTCAAAGGAGGAGTTGATTTCTCTTTTGAAGGAATTGGCAGTGATTCCCGCACCCTCTCATCATGAAGATCTTCGCGTAAATTTCTGCAAGACATGGTTGGAAGAGAACGGAGCGAAGGGTGTATACGTTGATTGTGCGAAGAACGTGATCTTCCCGATGGGGTGCGACGGTTGTGATGAGATCACTGTTTTTATGGCGCATACCGACGTGGTCTTTCCCGATACGGAGGCACTCCCACTTTCGTTTGATGACAAACGAATTTACGCTCCCGGGATCGGCGACGATACCGTTGCGGTCGTGATGCTTCTATTGACGGTGAGATACCTTCTGAAGAACAATTTAAAGCCGAAGCACGGAGTGCTGTTTGTTGCCAATTCGTGTGAAGAGGGGCTTGGAAATCTCAAAGGATCGATGCAGATTATGCAGGATTTCGAGGGACGGATCAAGGAGCTGTATACCTTTGACGGCAGATATGATCACGTTGTGGACAAATGCGTCGGCTCTTACCGCTACGAAATCGAATGTGAAACCGAGGGGGGACATTCCTTCGGCGCTTTTGGAAATGCGAATGCGATTGTAGAGATGTCGCGCTTGATCTCCGATCTGTATTCTGTTGAGGTGCCGAAAAACGGAGACAGCAAGACGACGTATAACGTTGGCGTGATTGAGGGCGGAACCTCGGTCAATACGATCGCGCAGTATGCAAAAATGCTATACGAATACCGCTCGGATGACGTGGTTTGTATCAGACAAATGACCGATCACTTTGAGAAAGCGATTCGCGCAGCCAATGCGCGCCAAACGGCAACCTTCCGTGTTAGGACTGTTGGAATCCGTCCTTGCGGAAGTGAGGATCTGGATCACGGACAGCACGAGAAAATGCTGGCTCTTGCTTCGCACATCAGCGAAAAGCATTCCGGCTTGAAGTGCGTTCGCCGCTCGGGCTCCACCGACTGTAACAGTCCGATGTCGGTCGGTGTCCCCGCGGTATGCGTGGGATGCTATTATGGCGCAGGTGCGCATACGAGGGAAGAATATCTGGAGATTGACAGCCTTGAGATCGGCATGAAGATCGTCTCGGAATTGATTTTGACTTGTTTTTAATGGAATCGTTCGATTTATTTCGTATGGATAAACAAAAAGGGGCTGTCTCAAATCGACGATTTGTGACAGC
>JAZSMX010000116.1:0-11500 GCA_045536125.1 Eubacteriales bacterium
ACTATGGATTCCAATGTGCACACCGATATCAGCCGGGCTCGCTTGCGGAAGTGCTTTGATAGCTTGTCTGTGCTTGTTGCGTGAAGCTTCAGGGTTCTCTTAACGATCTTACCGTAAAGGGGATGCTTTACGTTGTCCTCGATGGCAACCACAACGGTCTTATCCATCTTATCGCTGACAACGATACCCACTCTGGTTTTTCTGAGTGCTCTTTCTTCTGCCATGACTTACGCCTCCTCTTTCTTCATTTCCTGAAGAACCGTCATCACGCGAGCGATGTCGTGCTTTACTTCAGTCATCTTGTGAGGGTTGTCAAGCTGGTTGATTGCATGCTGGAAGCGGAGATTGAAAAGCTCAGCCTTGAGCTCCTTCAACTTTGCCTCGAGAGCTTCCGCAGACATGGTTCTGAGTTCTGCTGCTTTCATTGATTAACCCTCCTTTACTTCTGTCTCTTTGGAAATGAACTTCGTTTTGATCGGGAGCTTGTGTCCGGCAAGACGCATAGCTTCTTTCGCAATTTCCTCGGCAACGCCGTCCATCTCGAACAGAATTCTGCCCGGCTTAACCACTGCTACCCAATACTCGGGGGAACCCTTACCGGAACCCATACGGGTTTCAGCAGGCTTCTCGGTGATCGGCTTATCGGGGAAGATCTTGATCCAGACCTTACCGCCACGGCGGATATAACGGGTCATTGCGATACGGGCAGCCTCAATCTGGTTGCTGGTGATCCAAGCGGGCTCAGTAGCAACAAGACCGTAGGAGCCGTAGCTCAGCTCGGTGCCGCGGGAAGCCTTACCCTTCAATCTTCCGCGCTGAACGCGACGGAATTTTACTCTTTTAGGCATTAACATGATTATTTCGCGCCTCCTTCTCTAGGAGTTCTGTCACGGCGCTCGCCGCGGAAGTTGCCGCCGCGGTTGTCTCTGCGCTCACCGCGATTTGCACCGCGATCGTTTCTGCGGTTATCTCTGCGATCACCGTTTCTGTCGTTTCTGCGGTCGTTTCTGCGAGGTGCGCTGCCCGGACGGTTGACTTCGTTGAGGATCTCACCCTTGTAGATCCAAACCTTGATACCAATCTTACCGTAAGTGGTGTTTGCTTCAGCAAAACCGTACTCGATATCAGCTCTCAAGGTCTGAAGCGGGATCGTACCCTCGTGGTAGTGCTCGGAGCGAGCGATTTCGGCACCGCCCAAGCGGCCGCTGCAGTTGATCTTGATACCCTTTGCACCAAGTCTCATGGTGTTACGGATAGACATCTTCATTGCGCGGCGGAAAGCAACACGGTTCTCGAGCTGCTTTGCAATGTTCTCTGCAACCAGCTGTGCATCAAGATCGGGCTGACGGATCTCAACAACGTTGAGAGCGACAGGCATGCCGACCATCTTTTCAAGCTGGAGTCTGTATTTCTCGATCTCAGCGCCGCCGCGGCCGATAACCATACCGGGCTTTGCACAGTTTACGAACACTCTGACTCTGTGGCCGTCGCGCTCGATCTCGATCTTGGAAACACCTGCGTCATAAAGCTCCTTCTTGAGGTACTTTCTGACGTTGTAGTCGGAAACAAGGGTGTCTCCAAAGACTTCGTCCTTTGCGAACCATCTTGAATCCCAGTTCTTAATCACACCCACTCTAAGACCGTGGGGATTTACCTTCTGACCCATTCTGTTGTTTCCTCCTCTCTCAGTCTCTTTCCTTAACCACCATAGTGATATGGCTGGTTCTCTTCAGGATGCGATCTGCGCTTCCCTTTGCGCGAGGCATGATTCTCTTCAGAGTCGGGCCTGCGCAAACGAAGCATTCGGAAACGTACAGCTTCGAAGCATCCATGTGGAAATTGTTTTCCGCATTTGCGATTGCGCTGTTGAGCAGCTTGATGAGCAGCTCAGAAGCAGCGCGGGGCTTGTTCTTCAGAATTCCCATAGCGGTTGCGGCATCCTTACCGCGGATCAGATCAAGAACGATCTGAACCTTGCGAGGGGAAATTCTTGCATATTTCAGATAAGCTTTTGCTTCCATTGTATGATTCCCCTTTCAATTATTTACCGTTATTGGAAGTCTTGGAGCCTGCATGGCCCTTGAACGTACGGGTAGGCGCGAATTCACCCAGCTTGTGGCCAACCATGTCCTCTGTAACGTATAGCGGAACATGCTTTTTGCCATCATGAACTGCGATGGTATGACCGACAAATTCCGGGAATATGGTGGATGCTCTGGACCAGGTCTTAAGAACCTTCTTCTCGCTCTTTGCGTTCATGTCGCAAATACGAGTGTAGAGCTTTTCCTCAACATAAGGTGCTTTTTTAAGGCTTCTGCTCATTTGATATTCCCTCCTTATTTAGCATTTCTGCGCTTTACGATGAACTTATCGGTACGCGACTTCTTGTTTCTGGTCTTATAACCCAGAGCAGGCTTGCCCCAAGGGGTAACCGGGCCGGGATGACCAATGGGAGAACGACCCTCACCACCACCGTGGGGGTGATCGCAGGGGTTCATGACGGAACCGCGGACGGTAGGACGGATACCCTTATGTCTGGTCTTACCTGCCTTACCAACCTTAACGGTGTCATGCTCAACGTTGCCGACCTGTCCGATGGTCGCCTTGCAATCCAGACGGATGAAGCGAACCTCACCGGAGGGAAGTCTTACCTGTGCCATGCCGTTGCTCTCCTTGGAAACCAACTGAGCCATAGCACCTGCGGAAGGAACGAGCTGAGCGCCCTTGCCGGGGTAAATCTCGATGTTGTTGATAACAGTACCAACGGGAATGTTAGCGATCGGAAGCGTGTTACCGGGCTTGATATCAGCCTCGGAGCCGGAGTAAATAACGTCACCGGTCTTCAGACCCTCGGGAGCGATCACATAGCTCTTCGTGCCCTCGGTATCCTGCAAAAGTGCGATATACGCGGTACGGTTAGGGTCATACTCGATGCCGAGAACCGTGTTTGCGTTTGCATTCTGACGCTTGAAGTCGATGATTCTGTACTTAACCTTGTTTCCGCCGCCTCTGTGACGAACGGTGATGCGACCGTAGCTGTTACGACCCGCATGCTTCTTCTTTGTAACGATCAGGCTCTTCTCAGGAGAGAACTTGGTGATCTCCTCGAAGGAAGGAACAGACATGTTTCTTCTCGCCGGCGTTGTGGGCTTATACTTAACTGTAGGCATTTTCGTTACCTCCTACTCTTAGTTAAGGCCTTCGAAGAACTCGATCAGACCGGAATCGGCAGTCAAGGTGACAATAGCCTTCTTCCAATCAGAGGTGTAACCGAAGTGTACACCGAGTCTCTTGGGCTTCTTCTTCATGTTGATGGTGCGAACGCAGGCAACCTTTACCTTATCATTCTTGAAAACTTCCTCAACAGCCTTTGCAATCTCAGGCTTGGTAGCATCCTTGGCAACCTCGAAGACGTAAGTCTTTCGTGCCATCAGATCCATGGAGTTCTCGGTAATGATCGGTCTCTTAATAATATCGTGAGCCGTTTTCATTATGCGTACACCTCCTCAAGTTTCTTCACCGCATCCACGGTCATAACGAGCTTCTCAGCATTGAGAATGTCGTAAACGTTGAGCGTGGAGCTCTGAGTCGTCTTGACATTGGGAATGTTGTTGCAGCTCTTGATTACCGCGGTGTCAACGTTGCCGAGCACAACGAGAGCGCTCTGCGTCTTGACTGCCTCGCGAGAAGCGGTGCCGTATACAGGCTGACCGTCCTCAACGGTAACGGTTTTGTAGTTCTTGGTGTAGGTCTTTTCAAAACCGAAGGTCTTGAACATATTGACCATCACCTTGGTAGAGGGCTTATCGCCTTCCATTGCAATGCTGTCAACGATCACGAGATTGCCGTTGGCAACCTTGTCGGAGAGTGCACTGAAGAGAGCCGTACGGCGAGTCTTCTTGTTCATTGCAACGCGGTAATCTCTGGGCTTCGGGCCAAGAGCGATACCGCCGTGCGTCCACTGAGGAGCGCGAGTGGAACCCTGACGTGCGCGTCCGGTACCCTTCTGTCTCCAGGGCTTTCTTCCGCCGCCCGAAACCTCGGTACGGGTAAGAGTGGACTGAGTACCCTGTCTCTGGTTCATCAGATAAGCTCTGACCGCAGCATGGAGGACAGCGCCGTTTACATCTGCACCGAAGAGCTTGTCGTTCAGTGCGAGCTCGCCGACGTTCTCGCCGGACATATTAACGATTTTTACGATTGGCATTGTTTATTTCCTCCTTCCGCTTATGCTTTTACAGAATCGCGAATGAACACGATGCCGTCCTTAGCGCCGGGAATAGCACCCTTGATGGCGATCAAGTTCTTTTCGCTGTCGATTTTCACAATCTTCAGATTCTGCACGGTAACCTGCTCGTTACCGTACTGACCTGCCATCTTCTTGTTCTTGAAGATTCTTGCAGGATCGATAACACCCATAGATCCGGACTGACGGTGGATCGGGCCGATACCGTGAGTAGCACCGAGCATGTGCAGATTCCATCTCTTGATCGCACCGGTGTAACCGCGGCCCTTCGTCATACCTGTAACATCGACCTTGTCGCCGGCGGCGAAGGTATCGACGGTGATGAAGTCACCAACGTTTGCGGAGCAGTCATCAAGGCGGAATTCCTTGAGGTGCTTCTTCATCGGCACGCCTGCTTTCGCAAAGTGTCCGATTTCGGGTTTTGTGAGATGCTTTTCCTTGACTTCCTCGAAGCCGAGCTGCAAAGCATCGTAGCCGTCCTTCTCGACGGTCTTCTTCTGTGCGACTACGCACGGGCCTGCTTCGATAATGGTAACGGGGATGACGTTTCCGATCTCATCGAAGATCTGCGTCATACCGATCTTTTTACCGATAATAGCCTTTTTCATTTTGTTTTTCCTCCTGTAAATTATTGGTTGACACGGTTTGTGCCAACATGACTTACAAAGTTACCGATCATTTCGACTCATACAAGTCAACAACTCGGCTGTTGTCTTTGTGTTCGGTGTTTCCTTCTCGGTTGCTTGATATCAGATTTTAACCTCGATCTCAACACCGGCGGGGAGCTCAACGCTCATCAGCGCGTCTACAACCTTCTGAGACGGCTTGATGATGTCGATCAGTCTCTTGTGAGTACGATACTCGAACTGCTCACGGCTATCCTTGTACTTGTGGACCGCGCGGAGAATCGTGATGATCTCCTTCTCGGTCGGAAGCGGGATAGGACCGGAAACCTCGGCGCCGTTTCTGGTAGCAACCTCAACGATCTTCTTCGCTGCGGTGTCAATCAGAACGTGATCGTAGCTCTTCAGTCTGACTCTGATCTTTTCCTTTACTGCCATTGTTTTTGCCTCCTTATCAGATTTCGCCCGTCTGCCGACGTCCCTATATATAATGTAGGGTTTTGCGGCAGGCCGCGTTTTTGCAAGGCAGGCTTCGCCACAACACTGTTCCGTGTGTTTCTTCACCCTTCTGAAAAATGCGGAGTTTATTCGTCCCATCAGCATCTAAGACGAACAAATTCCGGAAAAGTCAAGACACACCGACATGTTACGGTGAATACCTTTCGCCCGGTTCAACGGACATACTCCACGAAAATTACCTGCTTGCGGCGTCCCGCAGCAGCAACCTTTCGCTTCATCGCATATCAAGCTTATATATTTTATCACAAACTTGAAAAAAAATCAAGTTTATTTTATCTCAAAACAAAACGAACTTTACAAAATTTTACTACATGTTTTTGGTTATATCATACAAAAATTACCCTCTTTTTCATTTTTTTCAACAGAAACAAAGGATTTTTCCAATCAAAGCATAAAAAACATTCCTTGCGTTGTATTTTTGTTGCTTACATTTTTTCAGAAACCTTACAAACCTTCACATTTTATTCAAATTTATGTTATATAATAATACAGAATACAAAAAAGGACTGATCAACAGTATGTTTCAACACAAAAACGTTTCTTTGGCACTCAAATACGCTGCCTATGCTGCCATCTTTCTCGGGGCAATCCTTGAAGTCGCGGCGATGCTTACGGCGTATGAACCAACCGCACACTATTTCAAAGCCGATGCCCCCCTCCCTCTGCTCGCGCTGATCAGCGTGACACTCGGAGCACTTTGCGGAATTGCCTCTGCCCTTTTCTCGGACAAGCAATCCTTGACGGGAACGCCCTTTCACTCTCCGGTCGCCGCTCTCATCACGTGCGTCGGATTCTTACTGGGCGGTGTTTTGATGCTTCTGATTGCATCCACAACACTTTCCTTCCTCACGTCCCTCCTCTTTCTCCTCTCCGCGCTTTATGCTTTTCTCGGTGCCACCTCGCTGGCAACAAAAAAACCGTCGGCTTTGGCACTTCTCGGCTTTCTTACCGTAGCGGCGTGTGCCGTTGGGAACGTCTATTGCTATTTTGACGTTTCTCTCGAAATGAACGCACCCGTCAAGCTCGCAATTCAAATGGCACTCCTGTTCTCCATGCTGTACTTCACGGGTGAGCTTCGGTTTCTGCTCGGAAGAGCGAAGATCCGTCTCTACCTCATTCTTTCCTACTGTGCCATGGCGGCATGTGCCCTCTGTGCGCTCGCCATTCCCGTTTCGTATTTTCGCGGCATCCTTCCCCGCTACGATTATTATGCGCTTTCCATCGTCGCACTCGGCATCCTTGTGTCCATCCCCTGGAAGATCCGTGCGCTCTCCCTGACACGCGCAATCCCCACCGACTCAAACGAGCCCACCGACACCGACGAAAACGAAGGTGACGCAGACGAACGCGACGTCGCACCTTCCGAGGAGATCAATAGCACCCCCGATTCCCCTCTCCCCGCGGACGCTCCGCAAGATCATGACACCGAAGAACAAAAGGAGACAGACGAGGAATGAACGCCAACGTACGTATCCAATGGTTGCATAAAAAGCTGACCATGAAAAGTTATCCGAATGCCCAGCGTCTTGCCGAGCGTTTTGGGATCTCGCACCGACAGGCGCAGAGAGATTTTGACTATCTGCGAAAAAAGCTGGGCGCTCCCATCGCCTATGACAACAGCAAAAAAGGATTTTACTATGAGGAATCCTTCGTTCTCCCTCTGCTTCTTTCCTCCGACAATGACGAGATATACATCCCCGAAATCTTCAACGTGCAAAGCAACGAGGAATTGGGCGCAGATGAATCCATCATTCAGATGCAGATTCCCTATTCCGCAGTCATTGAGATCAAAAACAAGCTGACCGCACTGGAGCTTAGCAACTATATCGTTGCCAAGCAATCCCAAAACCGCTACGTTTGCGAATTCCACAGCATTGAAAAGTTCTTGGCACTTCTTTTATCTCTTGATGCGGACTTCCGCTTGATCGAGCCCTATTGGCTTCGCGAACGGATCATCCGCTCGGCAAAAAGAGTACTCGCCAATAACGAGGATGAAAGCAACTAAACAAAAAAACGTCACCCGCACCAAAGCGAATTGCCTTGGTACGGGTGACTTTTTTACGTTTTAATTCATATTTTCGATCAAGCGAATCAAGAATTCAAATCAAAGCTTTTCAAACACCAGCGTCGCCTGGATTCTGTCACCGCCTCCAAAGCCCTTGCTGCCTCCGTTGGTGGTGGACATGGTATGCAAGCGATATCCCTTGGCAGCCTGCTCGTTGATCACCTTTTCCAATTCGCTTAAATTTCTGGAGCCGTGACCGAGCCATTCCTCTTTCAAAACGACCTGAAGCACTACGTATTGCATAAAAAGAACCTCCATTTGATCATTTACATCCTTGGATGTACTTACAGTATATCTCATATTCATCTGAGTGTCAACAAACAAATATTGGGGGTTCACAAATTGTAAATTTGAGACACCCCCAATAAGGCAGAACCGAAGTCAGAGAGGACGTGTCAAATATGACACTCCAAAAAATCAGTTCAATTTTGCAAGAGCCGCAAGAACTCCCGCAAGGTTTTCTTGGTACTTTGCAAGCTTCGCTCTCTCCGCTTCAACAACGGCGGCGGGAGCTTTTGCGACAAAGCCTTGATTGGAAAGCTTTCCGGAAACACGTGCGATCTCTCCCTCCAGCTTCTTCTTTTCACTCTCCAGACGCGCCTTTTCCTTTTCGGTATCCACAAGGTCGGAAAGCGGCAGATAAACGGTTGCGGAATCGGTGATGATCTGCACCGCATTATCGACAGAAACGACGTCGGACGCAAAGCTTTCCGCCACTGCAACGTCGGATGCGGATGCCAAACGGAGGAAGAAGGGATACGTGTTTTCTCCGAAGGATTCGGGGTATGCGGTTGCAATATACACCTTTGCCTTGCGGGAAGGAACAACGTTCATTTCATTTCTGCGAAGTCTGATCGCCTTGATTGCCGAAATCACACGGGAGAGCTCCAAGGATTCCTTCTTAAAATCAAGCGACGCATCCGACACAGGATAATCGGAGATCATGATGCTCTCCTTCGCGTCCTTGGCATGAGGCAATGCCTGATAAATTTCCTCCGTAATGAAGGGCATAAAGGGATGGAGGAGCTTGAGGATTCCCGTCAGCACGTAACAAAGCACGTTCTGTGCCACAAGATTCCCTTCGCTTCCCTTATCGGAAAGACGGCTCTTGGTCAATTCAATGTACCAGTCACAGAAAATATCCCATACAAAATCATAAATCGCGCTGAGCGCAACACCGATCTCGTAATGATCCAGCGCACCGACCACCGTTGCGACGGTCTTGTTATATTCGGTCAGAATCCACTTGTCCTCAGGGGCAAGCGAGGAAATCGCAGGGAGCGCGACCTCATCGATTGTAAGATTCATGCGTACAAAGCGCGACGCATTCCAAAGCTTGTTGGCAAAGTTTCTTGCCGCCTCCATCTTCTCATCCGAGAAACGCATATCGTTTCCGGGAGAGTTACCGGTAGAAAGCGCAAAGCGGAGTGCATCCGCACCGTACTGATCAATGATGGCAAGGGGATCGATGCCGTTGCCGAGAGACTTGGACATCTTGCGCCCCTGCGCGTCGCGCACAAGTCCGTGAATGAGCACGGTGTCGAAGGGTTCGACGCCCGTGTATTCCAGCGCGGAGAAGATCATACGGGAAACCCAGAAGGTGATAATATCATACCCCGTCACCAGTGTGTCGGTGGGATAGAAATAGGAAAGATCCTCAGTCTTCTCGGGCCAGCCGAGCGTGGAGAAGGGCCAAAGCGCGGAGGAAAACCAGGTATCCAGCGTATCGGGATCCTGACGCATCTCCTTGCCGCACTTGGGGCAAACCGCACTCTCGTTCTTGGTAACCGTGATCTCGTCGCAATCGTCGCAATAGAAGGCGGGAATACGGTGTCCCCACCACAATTGACGTGAGATGCACCAGTCGCGGATATTTTCCATCCAGTGGAAGTAATTCTTTTCAAATCTCTCCGGAACGAACTTGGTGCGTCCCTCGCGAACGGCAGCGATGGCAGGCTTTGCAAGCGGGTCCATCTTTACGAACCATTGCTTGGATACCATCGGCTCGATGACCTGATGACAACGGTAGCAGGTGCCCACGTTATGCGTCAGAGGCTCAATGCGCTTGAGCGCACCGATCGCCTCCAGATCGGCAAGAATCGCCTTGCGCGCTTCGTCGGTCGTCATGCCCGCATACTTGCCGCAGTCCAGCACCTCAGGCTCGCCCACAGCAGCGGTTCCCTTTTCGAAGAGCTTGTCAGCAGCAGCCTTGTCCTCAGCTCCCGTCATCTTACCGTCATAGGTAAAGATACGAACCATGGGCAAATCGTGACGCTGACCAACCTCATAGTCGTTGGGATCGTGAGCAGGGGTAATTTTTACCACACCCGTCCCCTTGGTCATATCCGCATGCTCGTCGCACACAATCGGAATTTCCTTGTTGATCAAGGGAAGAATCACGTGACAGCCGTGCAGATGCTTGTAGCGCTCGTCCTCAGCATTGATCGCAACGGCGGTATCGCCGAGCATCGTTTCGGGACGGGTGGTTGCCAGCTCTAAGTATTCTCCCGTTTCCTTGACCTGATAAAGCAAATGATAGAAGTTACCGGGCTTGTCCTCGTATTCCACCTCGGCATCGGAGATTGAGGTCACGCAGGTGGGACACCAGTTGACCATGCGGTTGCCGCGGTAGATCAACCCCTTGTCGTACAAACGAACAAACACGTCCTTGACCGCCTGTGAGCAGCCCTCGTCCATCGTAAAGCGTTCACGGCTCCAGTCACAGGAGGAGCCCAGTCTCTTGAGCTGAGAAACGATACGTCCACCGTACTGCCGCTTCCATTCCCAGGTGCGCTCAAGGAAGCCCTCGCGTCCCACGTCATCCTTGGTAAGGCCTTCCTTACGCATTGCCTCTACCACCTTTGCCTCGGTTGCGATCGAAGCGTGGTCGGTTCCGGGAAGCCAAAGCGTGCAAAATCCGCTCATGCGCTTATAGCGGATGAGGATATCCTGCAGGGTGTTATCCAATGCGTGTCCCATGTGAAGCTGTCCTGTGATATTGGGGGGCGGCATCACAATGGTAAAGGGCTTTTTACTCTTGTCAACGGTAGGCGTGAAATACCCCTTTTCACACCACGTCTTGTAAATTCTGTCCTCAAACTCCGAGGGGGAGTAGGTTTTGGACAACTCGTTGTACTGATCCATCATAGACCTCCTATCTCTAAAAAGCGAGCTTTTTCAAACAAATAAAAAACGCACCCCACATCCATCAGGACGTGAGACACGCGGTACCACCTGATTTCATTCTGCCGCTCGCAGAATGCACTCTTTTTCCCATAACGGCGGGCACCGTCGCAAGCTACGCAGAAAGAATATAAACTCTCTCCTTCCCTCGCGCTGCTCCAAAGTGACTTCCGCCTCCCCGTACCGAGAACTCGCACCAACCGTTCCCTCTCTGCAAGCCGAGCAAGGCGTACTCCTCTTTTTCATTGCACTTATGAGTAGTATAGCACAAAAGGGGCATCTTGTCAATGATTTTTCAAAATGTTTCCTTTTTTCGTTCAAAAAACATTTGCTTTTTCAGCGAAATACCGAATCCAACGAAAAAAAATGCTTGAGGTGCATCTCTCACAGTGGGGGAAAGCTCCTCGTTCTGAATTTTCCGACTTGCAGGGATCGGGAGAGATAAAGTCGGCGGATGCTCAACCCAATCAGGGAAAAACATCCGCCTTTTCTTTTTCAAACTCTCTTATTGGGAAAGCACTTCATTTTCATCGATCCATGCTTTCAAAAGCTCCAGAGCATATGCCGCCGCACCTTGTCTCACATCCGCGCGGGTTGCCCCTGTCATGGCTGTGAACCGCTCACTTCTCACTCCGTGAGGGGTGGCAAGCGCAATATACACCGTGCCGACGGGATCCTGCTCTGTCCCTCCTGTAGGTCCTGCGTAGCCCGTAGTGGAGAGTGCATAGGTGGTTCCCAAGCGCTCGCGCGCGCCCTTTGCCATCGCCTCGGCGCACGCAAAGCTCACTTCACTCATGCGCTCAATGATTGTGGGATCCACTCCCAAAAGTGAAATTTTGACCGCGTTCGTATAGGTGACGCACG
>JAZSMX010000112.1:0-7346 GCA_045536125.1 Eubacteriales bacterium
GTACGTCACTTGGTGCTTGAGTATCCGAATGACGTGAACGTATACGATATGATCGACGAGTTTATGTTGGGTGAGGGACTGCTTGTTGCTCCGATCCTGACAAAGGATACCTTTGAAAGAGACGTATATCTGCCCGAGGGCTCTTGGACGGATCTTTTGACGGGTGAAGTCATCACGGGTGGCAAGACCGTCAAGCCACGGGCAAATCTCGGTCAGATTCCTGTATATCTGAACAACAATTCGAAGGATGCTCGGGAGCTTCGTCCCATCTTCGACGGACAGAACTGGAATCAGATCAAAAACTGGAAATAAAACCATTATTTGCGGGGAAACTTCTCATTGAAGTTTCCCCGCACCTCTTTACAATTTCCATGATTTGTGGTAAAATAACAGTAATACGGAAAAAAAGGGGGAGTGCCCGTGGAATTCAATGAACAGTACTACAAAAAGACAGTGTCATCCATAGGTTGGGCACTTTTGATTTTTTGGGGATTGATGCAAGGGTTTGGTGTGGTGATTGCTCTTTTGCCTATGATCTTAGCAGTCATTCCTATCTCTCCCGTACTGTCGGACGTCATGTATCAGCTGATTTATGGCGCGGGGTATCTGCTGATCTTTATGCTCCCTGTTCTGTTTCTTTCCATAATTCTGAAGAAAAAAGGGTGCCGGGTGCGACCGATCTCATTTGAACCCCGTATTTCGCCTTATTTGCCGTTTTTGGTATTTGCGGCGATTGCAATCTGTTTTTCCGCGGCTCAGATCAACTCCTTTTTTGTCAGCTTTTTTAATTATTCCGATTTTACATCGGAGCTGTTGCAGGAGCAGATGGGAATCGACGCGCCTTACGAGGTCATTTTGAATTTTATCGTGATCGCTGTGATTCCGGGATTCTGTGAGGAATTTTTCTTCCGTGGCGCGATTCTCGGAAACCTTTTGCCGTTTGGAAGAACGACAGCCATTCTGATCAGCTCCTTCTTCTTCTCCATGATGCATCAGAACGCGGAGCAGATTTTCTATACCTTTGCGGTAGGGATTGTACTTGGCTTGGTCTATGAAATGACGGGAAGCATTTGGAGCTCCACCTTGATCCATATTCTGAACAACTTTGTGTCGGTTCTTGAGCAATCGGTCTATCCCGGATTTTCAGACGAACGGATTGCAAACGCGGTCATTTTGTGCATTGAAGGGACGATCTATCTTCTTGGTATCATTTCCGTATTCGTTTTGGTATCCCGATTTTTTTCAAAGAAATCCTTGCCCTTTGACGGTGCATTCGGGAAAGACCTTTTGCCATCGGATACGTATGCCCAATATCCGCTTCCCATGGGGCGTGCGGTGCACTTGTTCTGTAATGCTCCCGTGATCGTGTTTGTATCGCTTTGTTGCGTGCAGATTGCATTGTTGATTTTCATGGCTCTGCTGGGGGGCTTTGTGTGGTGATGACAGAAGATACGAAATGGATGCGCCTTTGTATCGAGGAGGCGCGCTTGGGAAACGGGAACGGTGAGATCCCCGTGGGAGCTGCCATTGTCAAGGACGGTGTGCTTCTTTCAGTCGCCCACAATCTGTGTGAGGAGGAATCCGATGCAACCGCGCACGCTGAGTGTGTCGCAATTCGTTCTGCTTGCAAGCAGAACGGTTCTTGGCGTCTTGCGGGATGCACACTGTACGTGACGCTGGAGCCTTGTCCAATGTGTGCGGGAGCGGCGATCAATGCTCGTGTTGACCGCATTGTTTACGGTGCGAAGAATGCGAGAATGGGGGCTTGCGAAAGTCTTATAAGACTTTCCGAATATCCTTTGGAGTCAAATCCTGTGTGCGAGGGTGGTGTTCTTTTGGAGGAATGTCAGTCCTTGATGCACGATTTCTTTTCAAAAAAAAGAAATTCATGAAAAAACGTTGCCTTTTTTCTTCGTATCTATTTACAAAGCAACGAAAATTATGTATAATATATAAGTACATCCACCGTGCGGGAAAAACTCCGTTCGGTGATTGGTGAAAGGTAGGGTTTTCATGTCTAAAGTCACGATTCCGAGCGGCTATCGCCCGTTTTTGAATTTTCGCCAGACCGAGCTTGCCATCAAAAAAGTCAAGGACTTTTTTGAGCGCGATCTTTCGGTGCAGCTCAATCTGCTGCGTGTTTCGGCTCCTCTTTTTGTGTCTCCCGAAAGCGGATTGAATGACAACCTCAACGGGGTAGAGCGTACAGTTGGCTTTGATCTTCGCTGCGGACAGCAGCTTGAGATCGTACAGTCTTTGGCGAAATGGAAGAGATACGCATTGCAAATGTACGATTTCCTTCCCGGAGAAGGACTTTATACTGACATGAACGCGATTCGCCGCGATGAGGAAACGGACAATATTCATTCCATTTACGTGGATCAATGGGACTGGGAAAAGATCATCACTCCCGAAATGCGAACCGAGGAGACGCTTCGCGAGGCGGTCAACGCCATCTATGCGGCGCTTCATCATACTGAAAATTACATCGTCAACGAGTATTCCTTCATTGGAAAGCTTCTACCCGAGAAGATCACCTTTATTACGGCTCAGGAGCTGGAGGACCTTTATCCCGATAAAACTCCGAAGGAGCGCGAGTACATCGCGGCAAAGGAGCACGGCGCGATCTTCCTGATGCAGATCGGTGGAAAATTGAAGAGTGGAAAGCCTCATGACGGAAGAGCTCCCGACTATGACGATTGGACATTGAACGGAGATATCATTGTTTACTATCCCATTCTGGATATTGCTCTTGAGCTTTCCTCTATGGGAATTCGAGTGGACGAAAAGGCACTCCTGTCCCAGCTTGCCGAGCGCAATTGTCCCGAACGGGCAGAGCTTGCCTTCCATAAAGCGCTTCTTGAGGGAAAGCTGCCGTATACCATTGGCGGCGGTATCGGACAGTCTCGCCTGTGCATGTTCTTCTTGCGGAAGGCACATATCGGAGAGGTTCAGTCCTCTTACTGGACACCCGAGGAAATTCGCAAGTGCGAATCCAACGGCGTATACTTGCTTTAAAACGTTTGCGGGGGAGGAAGAATGCTTCCGCCCCCGTTTCTTTATGAAAGGATGAAGATTGTGAAACATACGATGAAGAGAGTGCTTGCCCTTGTCATTTTGTTGCTTGCTGTGATTCCGACCGTTTCATCATGCAGTGCAAGCGTTGAAACGAAGAATCTGACTTGGGCGGTCGGTACGGTTTTGCCCCCTGCGGAAGAGTTTTTTGAGGATCTTCCCGCCGGATACAGTGCGCGTTATGCAGAAAATTACGTATTCAATGAATTCAAGCCGTACCCCATTGAGGTCATTCTCAAGTCCCCTTTGGGTGGTGAAAGTCGCCATAAGGTGACCTTGACCTTGGTCAAGGATACCACGCCTCCCACTTTGGAGGGGCTTTCGGATTTCGTAGCTTACATCAACGGTGACGGAATCGCTTATATGGAAAACGTGGTTGCACGTGATAATTGCGCGGGTGAAGTGACGGTGGACGTGGATTCCTCCAAGGTCAACCTGAAGCAACAGGGCGTTTATCCTGTGACCTATACCGCAACGGATGCTGTTGGAAACGCTTCTGTTTTCAATATGACCGTAACGGTGCTCCAAAAGGAGATCACGCGTGAGATGCTGTTTGCGACGCTTGAGCCTATCGCACAAAGGATCATTCAGAACGGCATGTCTAAGGAGGAACAGCTCCGTGCCGTATATGATTACGTCCGCAACAACGTGGCATATACCTCCATCGCGGATAAGAGCAGCTGGATCAGCGCCGCATATGAGGGATTGACCACAGGGCAGGGGGATTGCTACACGTATTTTGCGCTTTCCAAGGCGTTTTTTGAGTACATGGGGGTTGAAAACGTAGATCTGAAGAGAGCCCAGGAGGCAGAGATCACCGCAGGCGGTGTGCGCCATTTCTGGAACATGGTGAATCTCGGAACAGGGGAAAATCCCAAGTGGTATCATTTTGATGCTTGCTTGATCAAGGAGCTTCCCGATCCGTGGGGCTTTTTGATGACGGATATGCAGCTTTCCAAATATGCACAGCAGCCGGATGCCACGAAGGACAAGATGACCTATTTTTATTTCTACGACAAAACCACCGCTCCCACCTCCGCCAATACGGTGATCACAGCCGTGGATTAAGGGGTGGGTATGCAGACCAATATTCTTGAGTATCTGGAGAATACGGTGTTGCGTTGCCCTGACAAGGTGGCATATTCCGACGGAAGCTATCATATGAGCTTTGCGGAATTGTACCGTTCCTCCCGTGCCGTCGGTACGGCACTGATTTCGCGCGGATACCGCAAAGCTCCCGTTGCCATTTTGATGAACAAGCATCCCAAGGAAATCGCGGCATTTTTCGGAACCGTTTATGCAGGTGGCTTTTACGTTCCGATCGATCCCGAAATGCCCACGTCACGTATGAAGCTGATTCTTGACAACGTCGGCGCGCGCGTGATGATTGTGGATGAAAAGGGAGCGAAGACGGCACAGTCGCTTGAATTTTCGGGAGAGATTCTTCCTTACGATTCGCTCTGTGACAGTGCGGAGGATACTTCGGCGCTCTCTTCTGTCAGAGAAAAACAGATCGACACCGATCCCATTTATATCGTGTTTACGTCCGGCTCTACGGGGATTCCCAAAGGGGTTGCGGCGTGTCACCGATCGGTCATCGATTATATCGAAGCTCTTTGTATGGCTCTTCCGTTTTCCGAGGAGACGGTATTTGCCAATCAGACGCCCTTGTTCTTTGATGCCCCCCTGAAGGAGCTGATGCCCGTCATCAAGCTAGGAGCGACCGCTTACCTTGTTCCCAAAAAGTATTTTCTGTTTCCTATGAAGCTCTGCGATTTTCTCAACGAGCACCGCGTCAATACTGTATGCTGGGTGGTTTCAGCCTTGACCATGATCTCCTCTATGGGAGTTCTTGAAAAGAATCCTCCGAAATATTTGCATACGGTTGCCTTTGGAAGCGAGGTGTTCCCGAGACTTCAGTACGATCTTTGGAGAGCGGCACTTCCCAATGCGCGCTTCTTCAATCTCTACGGACCTACCGAGGCTACGGGGATGTCCTGTTATTGGCGCGCGGAAAGGGGACTTGCGGAAGGTGAGCCAATCCCCGTCGGTGTTCCGTTTCACAATACCGATCTGATTCTGATCAAGGAAGACGGAAGTGAAGCGAAAATCGGTGAGACGGGAGAAATTTATTTGCGCGGGACGTGCGTGACGCTCGGATACTATAACAATCCCGAAAAAACAAGGGAAGCCTTTGTGCAAAATCCCTTGCAGAGTGCTTATCCCGAAACAGTTTATCGCACGGGAGATCTCGGTTACGTCAATCCCTACGGTGAGTTGGTGTTTGTTTCACGCAAGGATGCCCAGATCAAGCATATGGGGCACCGCATTGAGCTTGGAGAAATTGAGGCGGCAGCAGGGAAGCTTTCAAGTGTGCATCGTGCTTGCGCGTTGTACGATCGTGAAGCACAGAAGATTTTGCTGTATTACACGGGGGATATTGCAGAGGAAGCACTGATGGCACATTTGAAGGAATATCTTCCGAGATACATGCTTCCCGCTGTATGCCGACACTTGGAAAAGATGCCCTTGACGCCCAACGGGAAGCTGGACCGGCGTGCTTTGGCAATGCTTTGAGGGATTGTTTTGCCTCTTTATGAAAAACGGATTGACAACAGTTGGGTTTTGTGTTAAAATATTAGTTGTTTGAAAAATGAGCGTTAAAACGCTGATATGAGGTTGAATATGAAAAGAGATTTGATCAAGAGTATTTATGCGGATATGGAAGCCTTTGGCGGTAAGGAGATTACTGTCGGCGGTTGGGCGAGAAGTATCCGTGACAGCAAGGCTTTCGGCTTTATCGATCTGTATGACGGAAGCTGCTTTAAGACCATGCAGGTCGTCTTTGAAAGAGATAAGATTGCGAACTATGATGAGATTGCAAAGCTGAACGTCGGTTCTTCCGTGGTGGTGCGCGGAAGAGTTGAATTGACTCCCGAAATGAAGCAGCCCTTTGAGCTGAAGGCGATTGAAATCACGGTAGAGGGGGCTTCCACCCCCGACTATCCTCTTCAGAAGAAGAGACATACGGTAGAGTATCTTCGTGAGCAGGCATATCTGCGTCCGAGAACAAATCTTTTTTCGGCAGTCTTCCGTGTCAGAAGTGAGGTTGCATATGCGATTCATTCCTTCTTCCATGACCGCGGCTTTGTATACGTTCATACGCCCTTGATCACAGGCTCCGACTGTGAAGGTGCGGGTGAGATGTTCAGAGTCACCACCATCGATCCCGAAAATCCTCCGAGGCTTGCAGACGGAAGCATCGACTGGTCGCAGGATTTCTTTGGAAAGAGCACAAATCTTACGGTGTCAGGTCAGCTTGAGGGTGAGACTTATGCGATGGCGTTCGGCAACATCTACACCTTCGGACCTACCTTCCGCGCGGAGAATTCCAACACGGCGCGCCATGCCGCCGAGTTCTGGATGATTGAGCCCGAGATCGCTTTTGCGGATCTCGCGGATAACATGCAATTGGCATGGGATATGATCCAGTATATCATTCGTCACGTTTTGAAGGCGTGCGCACAGGAGCTTGAATTCTTCAACAATTTCGTTGACAAGGGACTCTTGGAGCGCTTGAACACTCTTGCTAATAGTGACTATGAAAAGGTTACCTACACGGATGCGGTTGAGCTGCTCAAGAAGAGCGGAGCTGAATTCAAATATCCCGTGGAGTGGGGCTGCGATCTGCAGACCGAGCATGAAAGATATCTTACCGAGCAGATTTTCGGTAAGCCCGTCTTCGTAATCGATTATCCGAAGGAAATCAAGTCCTTCTATATGCGTATGAACGACGACAACAAAACCGTGGCGGCAATGGACCTTTTGGTTCCCGGTGTCGGAGAGATCATCGGCGGAAGCCAGAGAGAAGAGCGCCTTGATATCCTTCTTGCGCGTATGGAAGAGTGTAATCTCAAGGAAGAGGATTATTGGTGGTACGTCAATCTTCGTAAATACGGCGGCACTAAGCACGCAGGCTACGGTCTTGGATTTGAGCGCATCATCATGTACCTCACGGGCGTTTCCAACATCCGTGACGTCATTCCTTATCCCCGTACCGTCGGCAACGCTGAATATTGATTTGTTGATACAATAAACGAAGGGGCTGTCTCAAATCGACGATTTGTGACAGCCCCTCGCGCGAAAAAGGCGACTGTAGGCTTTTTTGCGCCGGGAAATTTGCGGTTTTCGCTTAAAAATACTATAAAATTTGATAGAACGATGGGCGAAAATGACGGCGTCGAGCCGTCAAGCAAAAACCACGGGGGTGT
>JAZSMX010000083.1:0-9739 GCA_045536125.1 Eubacteriales bacterium
AAAACAAGGATTTTGACGATCCTCTTTTTGTCGTACTCTTTTTTGCCTCATTTCGAGGCTTTTTTCTTTACTTCTGCAAAATCTTTTTCTGATACACAAAAAAAGAACTGCCTCAAATGCTTTTTATCGCACTTGAGACAGCCCCTTTAGATAAAGTAATCAGTCTTATTTTCTGATTTTTTTGTTCTGTGTGTTTTTGTTTTGCACTGAATGCATCAGCCGCTTCAGAGTGTCAGTTCCTTGCCCTTGACAAATACATGCTGCATACGGATATCCTCGTTGAAGATGACGATGTCGGCATCCTTGCCCGCATCGAGCGTTCCCTTGGAGTTGCAGCCCTGCAGCTTGGCGGGTGTTTCGGAAGCCATTTTCACGGCATCCGCCAAAGGAATGCCCGCACCGATCATGGTGCGAACGAGTCGGTCGGTGGTTGCGATGCTTCCCGCAAATGCCTGACCGCCGGGAACCCAGGCAACGTCCTGCTCAATGTAGACCTCCATGCCGTTCGTAAGACTTCCGAGAATGCTCTTGGTACCGTTGGCAGCCCCCGCTGCACGCATGGCGTCTGTGATCAGTGCCGTGCGATCGGGTCCCTTGATCTTGTAGACCATTTGCAAAAGCTCCGGAGGCAGATGCATTCCATCGGCAATAATCTCTACGGTGATATCGTCATCGAGGTATGCTGCTTCGATTGCGCCTGCAATGCGGATTCCGTTGACTCTTTCAACGCTCTTCATGCAGGAATAGAAATGTGTCATGTGAGTGTAGCCGTGACGCTTTGCATCCTGCATTTCACGGCAGTTGACGTCGGTGTGTGCCGCGCTGAGCCAGATCCCTCTTTCGGAGAGCTTGGAGGCAAAGACGTAGTCGGTATCTCTTTCGGGGGCAATGCTCCAACGAACGATGTCGTCGGTTGCCTCCAAAATGCGCTCATATTCTGCGGGATCGGGATTGCGGATGAATCTCGGATCCTGTGCACCCATTTGGGAAAGTGCAAAGTAGGGACCCTCCATGTGCATACCGATAAAATCTGCACCGTTGCAGCCCTCGCTCTTGACCTCCTTGTAGGAGTTGAACATTTTGAGCATATCCTCAAAGGGACCCGAGGTTGCGGTGGGGCAGAGTGCGGTGGTGCCGTGCTTGCCGTGAAACTCCGCGATGCCGCGGAATGCTTCTACCGTTCCGTCAAGGAAATCATATCCGCCGCCGCCGTGCACGTGCAGATCGATAAAGCCTGCAGAAACGTAGTTCCCCTTGGCATCGATCACACGGTCGGGCGTGCCGCGACGGTATGCCTCTGCCTTGGAAAGAATTTTTCCGTCGGCAAAATAAACGCTTTCCTCCGTGATGTGCCCGTTTTTAACGACGCGTCCGTTTTTGATTTCGGTCATCATAACAGCTTTGCGCCGCTGTCGGGATCACAATACATGGTTGCATTGTTATGCAGACGCATGATGGTCGCGGGAACGTCTGCGCTGATTTCTGCGTTGACGGTGTTGTAAACTGCCTCGGCCTTGGTTGCCGCGGGAACGGTACAGATCATGACCTTTGCTGCGGTAAGGGAGGGAATCGTCAGTGTGAATGCATGCGTGGGAACGTCATCGATGGTAGCAAAGCAACCGTCGTGTACCTGCTGATGGCGGCAGGTTTCATCCAGCGGAACGAGCTTGACCTTCTTGGGATCGTTGAAATCCGCAACCCAGGGATCGTTGAAGGCAATGTGCGCGTTTTCGCCGATGCCAAGGAAAACGATATCGGTGGGGTACTTGGTCAGAAGCTCACCGTATCTTTCACATTCAGCTTCGGGATCGGGATTTGCACCGCCGACGTAGTGTACTTCACCGAAGGGAAGCTTTCCGAATACGTGCTCGTAAAGATAGCAACCGAAGCTCTCCTTCTTTTCCTTGGGGAAGCCAACGTATTCGTCCATATGGAATGCGCGGCAACGGGTCCAATCGATACCCTCTTCCTCGAACAGTGCTGCAAGCGTATCATTCTGAGAGGGAGCAGCGGCAAAAATGATGTTTACCCACTCCTGCTTCTTCTGAAGCTCGCGAATGGCATTGGCACCGTCGCGTGCGGCATCCTTGCCCGCTTCTGCGCGGTTTTCGTAAATCTTAACGGACAGCTTGTCTTTGATGATTTCTTTTAACATGTTTGAATCCTTCCAAATGATAATTGATGATTGCATCCGCGAAAAATACCGTTTCGGGTATTTTTCGCGGATGCTATTTGATGAGATTATACGGGGATGACCTGAACCTTTTCGCTCTTGCCGGATTTCATGGAAGCGTCCAGCGCGTTGAGGATGAATACGGAACGAATGAATTCGTCATAGCTCTCCTTCATTTCCTTGCCGCAAAGCAGGTCGTACATGTCATCCAGCTCGCATTCGAAGGGATAGGGGGTGAATTCACATTTGTTAGCTTTCAAGCCCTTGCCACCGTATACGACGGTGTGATAGTACCAGCCCTCGCTTGTGAAAGAGCCGGTGATGGGATAATCCTTGTACTTTGCTACGAATGCCGCTTCGTTACCGCAGCCGATCGCAGCTACCTCTTCAACGTCACCGCCGAAGATGGTAGTCATCATTTGCACAAGATGCTGGGAATAGAAGTAGAAGCCGCCATAGGGGCTGGTCATTTCCAGAGGAGCGCAGACGTTTCCTCCGCGGACAGTGCCGTAGACACCCTCGGCAACCTCCTTAGCCATTTCGGTTACTCCCGGGAGATACTTGCAGGAAGAGCCGCCGCAAAGACGAACGCCGTACTTCTTGGCTTCTCTCATAAATTCGACCGCCTCGGCGCCGTCACAGGTGATGGGCTTGTCGATGAACATCGGGATTCCCGATGCGAGATAGGGCTTTGCATACTTATAGTGGTTGTCTCCGTGACGGGCGGTGACCATGATGCCGTCCACCTGACCGACGAGCTCGTCATAGCTTTTCATGACGTAGACGCCGAATTCGGCATTGAGTTTCTTGCAGGGCTCCTCCTCGTCGGAGTAAATGCCGACCACGGTCATATCGGGATGCCTTCCGTTTTTGAGCTGGTTCAAAAAGCTGTTAGCGTGAGAGTTTTCGCATCCGAGAATTGCAACCTTAAACATGATGGAATCTCCTTTTCAATCAATAATCAATATTCGACGGACAGAGGATTCTGTGCGTGAATTGCCTCGATGATCTCGATGACCTTTGCCGCTTTTTCCGCGGTGATGTAGAGAGGCGCACCGTTGACCATCGTGTCGTACAGGCGCTTATAGTACATGTCGCACGCGGTAGAGAAGCGGCTGCCGGGAGCTTCGATGACCTCTTCGTGGAAGGGAAGCTGCTCGGAGCAGTAAATCGGATAGCCGGTTTCGGGGTGCTTCAAGGGCTCCGCGGTGACGGGGCGAGGCTCAAGCTCGTCCTCTACGATATACTTGATCTTGATCTCACCGCTCTCGCCGCTCGAAAGTGTTCCGCGGTCGCCAAGGACCTTGAAGTTCTGGGAGGGGAATGCGTCGGCGGAGTTGACCTCGATGTCGACGATCGCTTTGCCGGGCGCGGTGATGATGATCTTCGCCATGTCGTTGGCGTCACCGCTGGTCAGCGCGCGACCGAGGTGGGAGTAAACGACCTTTGCGTCGGGATCCCAACCAAGGAAATCCAGAGCCATGCCGATCGGGTGAGGTGCGGTGTTATAGACGCCGCCCGCGCAGTGGTTCTGCAGCGTCTGCCAGTCCCAACGGCGGGAAAATCCGCTCCAGCACAGGTTGATCTGCATGATGTTGCCGAGCTTGCCCGTGGGGAGAATGTCTCTGATGACGTTGGTAGCGGGGCTGTAGAGCGACTGATGGAATGCGGTGATCAGTACGCCGTGCTTCTTTGCGGTGTTGATCAGATCCATTGATTCGTAATAGGTTTTCGCAAAGGGCTTTTCGTTAAGCACGTTGTATCCGTGCTCCAGGCAATCCTTTGCGATCTCATAGTGCTGCTGGGAGAAGGATGCATTGACGATGAGATCAATATCCTTTCTTTTGAAGAGCTCTCTGTAGTCTTCGTATGCATCGCATCCGAAATCCTTCTTACCGCGTTCGCGGCGGTCTGCGATGGCATCGACGACGGCAACGACCTCAAAACGATCATTCTCGGGGGAGAGGAAGTATTCGCCGTGAATGTTGCGGCCGCTTCGTCCCTGACCGATGATAGCAACTCTCAATTTTTTCATAGATGTGTTCTCCTTGATGTTGGAATAAAACCGATTTATACCCTCTTGATCGGCAATTCCGAGATTTTTTATGTACGCAAAAGACAGTTCCACAGCAGGGAGAGAATCTTCTTTTCCCTCAAATTCGAGGGGGAAGCCGCTCTTGTAGCCGTTTGAGGAAGCACTCCGATCACGTCGATCACGGGAACGGTGCCGTGATCGACGATCGTGTCGCGAGTCTCGTTTGGCTACCCATAAGTCTTAGCTTTGTTAACCTGTTCCTTACGAGCTTTGATTAGAATTGATCAGAACTTTATGGGCAGCGGGTTCTGTACGTGAACCGCCTCGATGATCTCGATTGCCTTGCCGACCTTATCGGTGGAAACAACCAGCGGCTTGCCGAGCATAATTGCATCGTAGAGCATGTGGTAGAAGGTGTAAGAGCCGGTGCTCCATACGTCGCCGTCTACGGGGAACACTTCCTCGTGGAACTCAAGCTCTTCGGAGCAGTATGCGGGACGACCCTCGGCATTGCAAAGTGCACCGATGACGACGGGACGCTCTTCAAGCTCCTCGGGAACGATGTACTTGATCTTTACGTCGGTTGCAAACTGACCGGTGACAATGGTACCTCTTGTGCCCAGAATCTTGATGGGCTGAGAGGGGAATGCGTCGTTGTTGTTGACCTCGATGTCAACGGTGGGCTTTCCGGGAGCGGTCATGATGATTTTTGCAAAATCGTTTGCGTCACCGCTGTCAAACTCGGTGCAACGCAGATTGCTGTATACAACCTTGGTAGCGGGATCCCAATCCAACAGGTCAAGTGCGATACCGATGGCGTGGGGAGCGGTGTTGTAAACTCCGCCTGCACAGAAGGACTGCAGAGTCTGCCAGTCCCAACGGCGAGAGAAGCCGGAGTAGCACATATTGATCTGGAGCACTTCACCGATCTTACCGGTTGCAAGTACCTCCTTGAGCTTGGTGATGGGGGGAGAATAGAGAGACTGATGGAAGGCGGTAACGACCAATCCCTTTTCCTGTGCGATCTTCTTCAGCTCCATAGCCTCGTAGGTGGTTCTTGCCAGAGGCTTCTCGTTGAGGACGTTGAAGCCGTGCAAGAGGCAATCCTTGGCGATAGGGTAGTGCAGATGGGAGAAGGTTGCGTTGACAATCAGATCGATGTCATTTCTGTTGAAGAGCTCACGGTAGTCGGCATACACGTCGCATTTGAACTCTTCCTTGGCTCTTTCGCGGCGGGCCTCGATCTCGTCGACAACCGCAACAACCTCAACAAGGTCGTTGTACTCAGAAAGATAGAAAGCACCGTGAATGTCACGTCCGCTTCGTCCCTGACCGATGATGGCAACTCTCATTTTTTTCATGATAAAATCCTCCTTGTGTGATTCCACAAAAATATCTGATTTTTTTGTGTGCTGCTTTGCACAACTTTAGTATATCATATTAAAATAAAAAATGAAATAGCATTTTTAACTTTTTATATTGCATTTTTTATTTTTTTGTGCTATAATGTGACGAACGGTCGCATAGAATGTGAATGCTTTGCGAAAAGGAAGTGATGTTTTTGTTTGATGCAAGAGGTCCAAAGCCGATTTACGAGATTTCTCACAAGTATGTGGAAACACCGAATCCTGCCGCTTATGCGCGGCATATGCACAATTGCTGCGAAATTTTGCTTTTCATCCGAGGCGACGCAAAATACAATATCGACGGTCTTTTGTATCAGCCGAAGCCTTATGATCTGCTCATCATCCCCAGAGCAACGTATCATTACTTCATTCCCGTCTCTCCTCTTCCGTATGAAAATTACGTCATTGATTTTGATGCAAGTATCGTTTCCGACAAGCACAAGGAAAAACTGTTTTCGGCACCGATGATCCTCAATATTGAGAAGGATAAGGAGCTGTGCCGTTTCTTTAAGCGTTTGGACCTGTATCAGGAGATGTACTCGACCGAGGATTTCGTCGTTTCTGTAAAGGCATTGCTTCGGGAATTGCTGATCTATTGCAGCTACCGTGCCAAGGATTTGCAGATCGTTGATCCCGAACGCTCCCCCTTGGTGGATACGCTCATCCGCATGATTTCCGAAAACCTTGAGCGACCTTTGGACGCGGAGTTTTTGGCAAAGGAGCTGATGCTGTCCAAGTCCTATCTGCAAAACACCTTTTCGCAGGCGATGCACATTGGTTTGAAGCAGTATATTATGCAAAAAAAGGTGTTTGCGGCACATAACGATCTTTTGGACGGTATGTCGTCCGGCGACGTTTGCGCCAAGTATTGCTTCAGTGATTATTCCGTGTTTTTCAGAATCTATAAAAAAACAATGGGATATTCTCCAAAGCAGACCATTCTTCAGCGTTGATCAACCCAGCTTTTTGAAATTGACCCTTTTGCTTTTTAACGGAGGAAATATAGGATGTCCTTTTGGGGAAATGTAATCGAATTTTTCGACCTTTCGATGCCCACACCGACCATGTACGGATGGTTTCATATTCTCTTTTTGATTCTTTCGGTATTTGCAGGCGTTCTTCTTTGTCTGCTTCATAAAAACGCCGGTCCCGACCGCGTAAGAAGGACAGTGCTTGTTACCGCGATCATTGTCACTGTGCTGGAAATCTACAAGTTCTTCAATTTCTCCTTTGATTACAGCGACGGTCAGGTGGTCTATCATTTTTACTGGAGCAGCTTCCCCTGGCAATTCTGCTCCATGCCGATGTACGTAGGACTCCTTGCGGGATTGATCCGGCGAGGAAGAGTGCACGAGTCGCTCTGTTCGTTCCTTGCAACGTATGCGGTGTTTGCGGGCGTTGCCGTGATGATCTATCCCAGCTCCGTGTTTATTTCGACGATTGGGATCAATATACAGACGATGATCTGCCATGGCTCGATGATCTCCATCGGTATCTATCTTTACGGATCGGGATACGTCAAAACGGAGCATAAAACAATCCTGAAGGCATTGCCTGTTTTTGCGGCGGCTTTGGTCGGTGCGATGATACTCAATGAGGTCGGATACATCACGGGTATTTGTGAGGAGCACTATTTCAACATGTTTTATATCAGCCCTCACGAGGATCCGCATCTTCCCGTATATTCCTCGGTTCAGGAAATTGTTCCGTATCCCTTCAGCTTGCTGATCTATATCGTGGGATTTACTCTTGCGTCGTATTTGATGCTTCTTGTTGCTATGGGAATCCGCGCGCTCGGAATCCGATTTGGTAACAAAAAAACAAATTCTCCTCAATAAAGCACGCGCATCCCCCGAAAGACTTGAAAACGGTATCGTTTGTTCAAATTCAACGATCGAAATTTCAAGAATTTCGGGGGATGCGGCATTATAATGAAGCTATCACGGTTGAGGGGGGCTTGAAATGCAAAAAGAGAACGGTCAGGAAATCATCATTCCCATTTCTCTGGAGCTGGATTGGCCGGATTGCGAAGAGATTGTAAAGGGAATTCGCGAACAGTCGGAATCGTACGGATTTACAAAATTTGCGCTTGCCGCTCCGGGTGGCGGTTGGAGAAGCACACACTATCCGCCGCATGAGCATTTTATGGAGCGCGCCGCTCTTTTTGCAAAGGTCAGGGATATGCTGTCATCTCTCGGTCTTTCTCTGGGATGGTGGATTACCGCGACCTTGAAATCCGGTCCTTCCGAAGAATTTGTACGTACGGTGCGTGCGGACGGAAGCGAATCGCAGATTGCTTCCTGTCCCGCAGATCCTATGTTTGAAAGACGCTTTTGCGAAGATATTGCCGCCTTTGCAAGGATTGCGCATCCCGATTTTATCATTACAGAGGACGATTTTTCAATTCGTGCCACGACCTTTTCCGAGGGTTGCTTTTGTAAACACCATTTGCGCGCGTTTGCTCTTCGCGAGGGAAGAGAATATACCCGAGAGGAGCTTGTGGAAATTTTTGCGCGGAAGGACGATGCGTCCTATGCGCTTTTGCGCCGTTGGCGCGAATTGATGAAGGATACCCTTGTAAATTTTGCTGCTGCCATGCGACGCGCGATCGATTCGGTTGCCCCCGAGATTCCCATGGGATACATGCAATCGGGTGGTGCGGATTGGGACGGAAACTGTACTGAGGCTGTCGCACGTGCCATGGCGGGGGAGCGGCACGTTCCGTTTTCCCGTTTGTACGGGTGCTTCTATTGCGGCGGAGAAACCAAAAGCATTCCGCAGGTTCTTTACCACCCGATCTGCTCCAAGCAGCATATCGGTGAAAATTTTTGCTTTTACCATGAGTCCGACACATTTCCGCATACTGCGTTCTTTACTTCTGCTTTGCAGATGGGCGCGATGATGTCCACTGTTTATTCCTACGGCTTTCACGGCTCTACGTTTCAGACACAACAGCTCCTGGATGATCCCAACGAGGAGACGGTCTACGGGAAAATGTATCGAAAGGAGCGCATGCGTTTTGATACGGTGGGATTTCTTGCACGGCAGTGTGAACAGAAGGGAGTGCAGATCTGCTACGATCCGTTCTGGAATACCGCCGAGGGGAGCTGTTCTACCGAGCATCCGCTCTGGACAAGGTGCGTCACTTCTTTTTCGCTTCCTTACACTACATTGGATGCCAATGTTGTTTTTTGGGATGTTCGACAGGCAAAATACGAAAGTGATGAAGCGGTTTTGAAGGCGCTTTCAAAGCCTGCGCTTTTCCTGGACGGGGATGCGGCACGCGCACTTTGCGAGCGTGGCTTTGGGAGGTATCTTGGCGTGTCGGTCGGTGCACGCGACGTTGCCTCGGGGCGAATCGGTTTTGATCTTGGTGCGCGTGAAGTGATCACCGAGCGTGTTCGTATCGAGGGGAAGGGGAAGCATATGCCCGCGGCACACATGTATGCGGTCGGAAGAAATGGGCATCTCCTTGAAATGCAGGTAACGGATCCTATGTGCGAGGTGATCAGTGAGCTGTATACCTTCGAGGGAAAGCTTGTGTCGGCTGCAATGACCAAGTTCAAAAATTCTCTTGGGGGAACGGTGACGGTTCTTGGAGAAACCTTGGACGGAAACGTTTCTCAATCCCTCTTCAATTACCGCAGACAGCGACTTTTCCAGCGCATTCTCTCCGAATGCGCCGACGAGCTTGTGTTTGTCAAGGAAGCCTCCTTCGTTTCTGTTGTGATGAACGAGGCGAAAGACCCGTCAAAGAGTGGATTCTTCGGGCTTTTGACGTTGAATCATCTCAACGACGGTGCTTTGGAAGCGTTTGACCTTCACCTTCCTCCGCGCTGGAAAGACTTTACGTCGCTTTCCGATCTCGCGGAGGACGGTTCGTGGAATCCACTGCCCTACACGCGTACGGAGGACGGGATCACGGTCAATGCCCCCTTGGCATATTGTGAAGCAATGTATTTGCGCTTTTCTTGATTATCGCCAAGCAAAATATATGTTCAAAAAAGGGGCTGTCACATTTGACGAGACCGAAAAAGCCCGTGGAGAAAAGAAAAAAGTCCCGTTTTCCGGTAAAATCAGAAAATGAGACAGGAATCGGTTGAATTTCTTCGAAATTCTCCAAAA